>CALAZQ010000142.1 GCA_937926325.1 uncultured Planctomycetaceae bacterium
ACTCGTTGAGATGGTGCTCGAAGTAGAACCCGGCCAGGCCATCACCCCCGGCAGCCGGCTTGGCACAGTCGAAGGCTTCAAGGCTGTCAGTGATCTGTTCTCCGTCATCGACGGCACCTTCGGCACCCGCAATCCGCTGCTGACCAGCGAAGCCTGCCTGACCCATTCCGACCCCTACGAGCGAGGCTGGCTCTACACCGCCTGCGGTGAGCCTGAACCAGGCCACCTCGATGTGCACGGCTACATCGCCCACCTGCAGGAGACAATCGATCGCCTACAGGCCAGCCGGTATAGTGGAGGAGGCGTGCAGGACGGCTGAGTCCAGATTCTCAGGCCATCCCAAACCTGTAACGCAACGCCGCGGCACCACATGAGACCAGCATGACGACTGATTCAGCCGCAGCGACAGACTCCGCCACCGCCACCCGCACCCGGCTGATCATGACCGGCGGCTTTCTCGGTGCCGGCAAGACCACGCTCTTGCTCCGGCTCGGGGAATGGCTGACCAGTCGCGGCCTCCGGGTTGGCCTGGTCACCAACGATCAGGCCGGCGGCCTGGTCGACACTTCGCTGGGCCGGGCCCACGACCTGGCGGTCGAAGAGATCGCCGGCGGCTGCTTCTGCTGCCGGTTCAACTCGCTGCTGGAGGCGGCCGAAGCCCTCGGCCGGGAACAGGCCGCTGACATCCTGCTGGCCGAGCCGGTCGGCAGCTGTACCGATCTGGTCGCCACGGTCAGCCTGCCGCTTGAGCAGCTGCATGGTGAACGATTCGAACTCGCTCCCTTCAGTGTGGTCCTCGACCCCCTGCGGGCCGCCCGCATCCTCGGCCTCGCCGCCGGGCCGCGGTTCTCCGAACACGTCGAGTACATCTATCGCAAGCAGCTGGAAGAGGCTGAGTGCATCGTCATCAATAAAATTGACCTTGCCGATGACGCCCTTCGTGACCAGCTGCGGCAGGCCCTTGTTCGGGAGTTTCCCCAAGCTCGGTTGTTTGAGCTATCAGCCCGCGAGGGTACCGACGCTCACGCCTGGTGCGAGGCCATGCTCAGTGAGCGGTCAGCCGCCGCCGCCATCGCCGACCTCGACTATGACCGTTACGCCGATGGCGAAGCCCTGCTTGGCTGGCTCAATGCCGACATTCGCCTGGCAGCGCAACAAGCAGAGCAGGGGGGCGAGTTCGACGGCAACGACCTGCTGCTGGAACTGCTGACCACGATTCGTGGCGAACTCGCCGCCACCGGCTTTGAAATCGCCCACCTCAAGGCGACGCTCTCCGTCGAGGGCGATGACTATGAGCTGGCCGCGGCCAACCTCGTCCGTACCGATGATGCCCCGACGCTCTCCCATCGGCTGGCCGAGCCGATCGACATCGGCCGGCTGCTGTTAAACCTGCGGGCCGAGGCCGACCCCGACCTGCTGAAGCAGGCAATCCACCGCAGCCTGCAGACGCTGGCCGATCGCTGCGACGTCACCGTCAGTCACCTGGAACACTTCCGGCCCGGCAGGCCGGTGCCGACCCACCGGCTGACCGGCACCAGCCGCTAGGCAGCCGATTCAGCCTCTGTTCAACTATTTGGAAACGTTTTTCCAGGGCAATGTTTCATGATCCCCACGCTCACCGCCCGCATCCTGACCACGGTCGCCCCCAACTGCCTCTGGAAGGCGGGCTGGAACCTGGGCGTGAAGGGCGTGATCTCAGTCGAGCGGTTCAAGGCCCGCAAGCGGAAGGGAATTGTCTTCCCCCCATTCCTGCACCTGTCGATCATCAACTCGTGCAACCTGACCTGCCAAGGCTGCTGGGTCGATGTCACGGCCCCGCGGCAGATGATGTCGCTGGAAACGCTCGACGCAATCGTCAGCGACGCCAAGGCCCATGGAAACGTCTTCTTTGGCATCCTCGGCGGCGAGCCGTTCCTGCACCCGCAACTCTTTGATTTGCTCGAACGGCACCCTGACTGCTACTTCCAGATCTTCACCAACGGTCAGCTGATCACCCCTGATGTGGCCCGCCGGCTGCGACGGGTGGGAAATGCCACGCCGCTAATCAGCATTGAGGGCGACGCCGCCGTCAGCGATATCCGCCGCGGGAATCGCCGGGTGCTCGACCGGACCCTCCGCGGGCTGGAACTCTGCCTCGAGGCCCGGCTACTCACCGGCGTCGCCTCAAGCCTCTGCCAGTCGAACATCGACACCCTGCTGACTGAGCGGTGGCTCGACGAGCTGATCGACATGGGCGTCCACTACACCTGGTTTCACGGCTATCGGCCGGTCGGCCCTGACTCATCACCCGAGCTCGCCCTCACACCCGAACAGCTGCTCGCCGTCCGCCGGTTCGTGGTCGAGCAGCGGGCCAGAAAGCCGATTGCCATCGTTGACGCCTACTACGACGGCGAGGGCAGCGGCCTCTGCCCGATGGCTGCCGGCATCACCCACCATGTCGGCCCGGCCGGCCACATCGAACCCTGCCCGATCATCCAGCTGGCCACCGACCGGGTGACCGAAACCAGCGGTTCGTTCTATGACACCGTGACGCAGTCGGCCTTTTTAAAGGATGTCCGCGAGGCGGCCGCCAGCCACAGCCGCGGCTGCGTGGTGCTCGAAAATCCCGACCTGCTGCTGGAGAT
>CALAZQ010000143.1 GCA_937926325.1 uncultured Planctomycetaceae bacterium
CACTTCGGCGAGCTGCCTCGCGGGCAACCTGGACCGCCGGCAGCAGCAGCCCCACAAGCACGCCGATGATGGCGATGACAACGAGCAGTTCAATCAGCGTGAAACCACGACGCGGAGTCCGCCCGGGCAGTGTCGAATGTTGGTACATCGGAACCCCCAGCCTACATGAGAGAAGAAAACGCCTACGTACCCGTGTGTGCTCAGCCTGACAGCTTGCTGGCAATCCCTAGTTATCACCCGTGTTTGCTGGAACCTCAAAGGTCAGCAGTGTACCGTCTTGCGGGACCTTGACCCGGAGCGGCGACTGCTGCATGTCAGCATAGGACTTTGGAATCCAGCCCGCCCCGGTGGGAGGCTTGTCGAGCAGCTTCTGCACGGCGGCTGAATACGTGAAAAAGTCCCGCGGAGCTGAACCCGTTGACTCATCGACCGGGGTCCCAGGCCGCGGAATGGACTCGGTTGAGTTCACGAGGGTGACGATATAGTCGCCCGGCATGACGCCCGTCTTCTGGTCTGTCTGCATGACAAAACTGCCGTCGGCAGCAACAGAACCGGTGGCCACGCGAGCATTGCCTTCCGGCAAAAACAGCACCTGGACGCCGGAGGCCGCTGGTTTGCCATCAACCAGCACGACACCCGTCACCTCATGCAAACCGTTCCCACAGCCAATGCTGAGGCCCGCCGCCAGGCAACCCAGCATCGCAAGCCCTTTCCGGAGATGACGTGTATTGAATGGCTTCCTCATGGCCGGCCCCCAGCAGAGCTCCCGTCGATCCCTTAGAAGTTAGCGTCGTAGACCGAACCGTCGCTCAGGTGGCCCATGCGGACATAGGCCGTCATGTTCACGTTTTCGTCCACGAATTTGATTGTCCCGTCGCCAAACGCGAGGTTTGCGCCGCTCGCGTGTTGGGATTTAAAGCCATGGCTGTATGCCCAATGACCGTCCTCGCAGCCCGACGGGCCCGGCCCCCAGTTGATCGGAACCCCCGTGTGATTCGGCAACATTGCCTCACTGTCACCGAACGAGTTCCCCATGCCATCCGAAGCGCTGCCACAGCAGGATCTTCGAGCGTGTCCCTTCGAGGTTTCGCCGAGCATGATTGTCTTACTCAGCCCGTCAGTTACGTCGCGTAGTCGGATTGTCATCGAGCGGTCAACAGCATCGCCGCTCGCCCCCGATGCATTCACGCCGACAAACATCCCAAGAATTTTGCTTGGAGCCGTACTCAGATTCCAACCGCCGTCCCAGTCTGATCTTCCCCCTACCGCCGTCATGTAACTCTCATAAGGGCTGGGCCAGGTGCAGGCAGGAATATGTGACTGTGGTCCACTTTTCGGTCCGCCGCATGCACCGTAGTTGGTGAGCGAAACGACCGAGGCGAGCCCACTCGGTGGCTTCTCAGAGTCAGATGGGCAAAGCATCCAGCTGCAAGAATCGTCCTTAAGCCGCTTGCCCCGTTCGGCGGTTGCTCGCGTTTCTCCGCTCTGGACTGCACCGCGATCGAACAGTTCCTGCTCCTCCATGTAAGGAAGAATGAAGTACATCCAGGTCCAGCCTCGAAATTTGTGATCGTAGTGAATTGACCCATGTGGCAGTTTGCCATTGCTGCTTTCATAGTTGTGGACACCCAGCGCCATCTGCTTGAGTTTGTTGGTACAGGCACTTCGGCGAGCTGCCTCGCGGGCAACCTGGACCGCCGGCAGCAGCAGCCCCACGAGCACGCCGATGATGGCGATGACGACGAGTAGCTCAATCAGCGTAAAACCGCGGGGCGATGTCCGCTCGGACGGGTGGGAATAACCTCTCATCGGAACCTCCGGCGTGTCGATGGTGAAAAAGCTGCAAAGGATGAGAAACAATTTATTAAGGAGTTCGGCGAGGCCACCGATTTTCCCGATACTCATTACCCTTGACCCCAAAAAGCTAACCAAACTAACATGCAAGGTTAGCGGCCTGCTGGCTCAACGTCAACGACTTTTTATCGTAGTTTCTCAGCATGCACACTGCTGGCCCCTTGCAGGAAACGCGATTGATCGACGGATGTGCTCAG
>CALAZQ010000144.1 GCA_937926325.1 uncultured Planctomycetaceae bacterium
CGCCGGCGGAAGCCGGCGGACCTGCGGTACGAGTCTGCGTAGCGTTCGTTGTGCAGCGTGTCCCCCCGCTGGTGCTCGTTGGCGGCTGGCTTCACGGAAAGCCCGGGCGTCGTGCCCGGCCCGCTACTCCGTGATCGGTTCTTTCACCAGTTGGATGAAGTGGACGCCCTTCGACCCACCGGAGAGTTCCTTGGCCTTCTTTTCGGCCGCCCGCTTGTCGGCGTACTCAAAGACGGCGACCCGCTTGAGGCTGGCGTTGAACACGCCCCAGAAGGCCTTCAGCCGGACTTCTTTGACCACCTTCTTTCGCGGTGCCCGTTTGGCTGCCTTCTTGGCGACCTTCTTCACGGTCTTCTTCGCCGGGGCTTCCTTCGTTACCGCTGCCTTTTTGGTCGCCTTCTTGACTGCTTTCTTAGCCGTTGCGGTCGTCTTCTTGGCCACTTTCTTCGCTGTTTTTTTTGCCATCGGCCTCTGCCAGCCTTCCCTGTCGCGGAATGGGGGTGAACGGTGGTGCCGCCATCGGGTGATGGCGGTAACCGCGGCGGAATACCGCCGGGAGGCAGCAGTATAAGGCGGCCTGTTGCCGCCGCACAGGGACCCCAGCCACCGCCTATACTTAAGCAAATGCGTGCCGCCAATCCACCCGTCGCCGAACCAGTTCCTACGAGTCCTCTGCCGGTCTATCGGGAACTTGATGATCACACCCTCGCCGACCGCATTGAGGCCGTGCGGCAGCGGATGGGTCCGCGGTTGCTGATTCTCGGCCACCACTACCAGCAGGACGGGGTGATCGCCCATGCCGACCTGCGGGGCGACAGCTACCAGCTTTCAAAAATGGCAGCCGAACGGGCCGACTGCGAGGCGATCGCCTTTTGTGGTGTCCATTTCATGGCCGAAACGGCCGATATCCTGGTCAACCGGCCCGAGCAGGTCGCCAGCCGAGACGGGCGGCGGGTGACCGTCGTGCTGCCCGATATGGCCGCCGGCTGCTCGATGGCCGATATGGCGGCGATCGATCAGGTCGAAGATGCCTGGGCCGATCTCGGCGAGCTGATCAACACCGCCGACATCACGCCGGTGACCTACATCAACTCAGCCGCCAGCCTCAAGGCCTTCTGCGGTCGCCACGGTGGCATTGTCTGTACCTCCAGCAATGCCCGGGCTGTCCTTGAGTGGGCCTTCGCTCGGACCAAGCGGGTGCTCTTCTTTCCCGATCAGCACCTCGGCCGCAACACCGCCCGGGCGATGGGGGTGCCACTCGAGCAGATGTGCGTCTGGAACCCGCACCAGCCCAGGCTGGGCGGCAACGATGCCGCCACGCTCGAACAGAGCCGGGTGATCCTCTGGCAGGGTCACTGCAGCGTGCATGCCATGTTCCGGCCGGAGCATGTCGATGCCCTGCGGGCAAACCTGCCGGGAGTGAAGGTGCTGGTCCATCCCGAGTGTGCGATGGAGGTTGTCGAGAAGGCCGATCTGGCTGGTTCGACCAGCTTTATCATCAAGCAGGTCGAGGCGGCTGCCCCCGGGACGGTCTGGGCGATCGGTACCGAGCTGCATCTGGTCAAGCGGTTGGAGCAGGAGCACCCCGAGCAGACAATTCGCTTTCTGTCGCCGACCGTCTGCATGTGCGCGACGATGTACCGGATCGATCTGGCCCATCTCTGCTGGAGTCTTGAGCATCTGGAGGCCGGCAGCCCGGTGAACGTCATCACCGTCGATGATGAGACGGCCCGCTGGTCGGTGGTCGCCCTCGAGCGGATGCT
>CALAZQ010000145.1 GCA_937926325.1 uncultured Planctomycetaceae bacterium
TCGAAACGCCGATCGAGGCCTACCCAGGCATTCCGCTTCGCAGCGACCGGCTGCGAGCCCGCCGCCGTGCCCTGCGGGCCGGTCCTGATAGCGAAGTACGAGTCGGCCCACCGGGCGGCATGTCGATTCGGATGATGCCGCAGTTGTCGGTCCCGCCCGATCCCGACGCGGTGCTGGCCCCGCCGCCGGCCGCCGAGCCGGTCGCCCCACCGCCGGTTAGTCGGCCCCGCCGTCGCTGGCGGCGGTAGCGGCAGCTTTTTCATTCAGCTTCACCGTCTGGTATCGTCTGCCGTGGGCGTTGCGGTCGGAACTGGAGCAACGTGAACATGCTGCTGGGTGCGGTCTTCGAGCGGGAGGTGCGGTTCGCGCCGCGGGCCCGGGGGCTGTTTATCGCGCGGGCGATCTACGCCGGCAGCCTGCTGGCGATCATCGCCACCTGCTGGCTGGTGCTCACCGGCACGCAGTCGATCACCACTGTCGGTGACACCGCCCGCTTCGGCGCAACACTGATGCGGACGCTCGCCCCGCTGCAACTCACTCTGGCCGTGCTCGCGGCCGCCATGACCGCGGCGGTGGCGGTGAGCGTTGAGAAGGATCGCCGCACTCTCGAACTCCTGCTGCTCAGCCGGCTGACCGAACGGGAACTGGTACTCGGCAAGCTGGCCGCCAGCCTGCTGCGGGTGCTGCTGATGCTGCTGTCGGCGATTCCCGTCTTCGGCCTGGCCGCCCTTTTCGGCGGGGTCACGGTGCCACAGCTGGCCCGGCTGTTTGTCGTGACCACCGCGGCAGCGCTGGCTGCGGCCAGCATCGCCAACACCGTCGCCTTCTGGAAAGACACGACCTTCCAGGCAGTGGCCATCACCGCCTTCGCTCTGGTTGCATGGGTAGTTCTTGGCGAGGCGGTCGGCGGCTGGCTCGGACCGGCCACCGCCGCCCAGCTGTCACCAGCCCGGGCCATGTTTGCCGCCCTCGCCCCGGCCGGCGGGGGACTGGTCAGTTTTCTGGGCGTCTGCCTGGCGGTCATCATCGGCACGAATCTGCTGGCCATCCGCCGAGTCCGGGCCTGGAACATGGCCCGCGAGGCGCGGCGGGCAGCCCAGGCCCGGACACAAGCCGGCCCCGCCAGCCGCCGGCCGGCCCGTGAAGTCTGGGCCAATCCGGTGCTCTGGCGGGAGATCTGCACCAATGCCTACGGCCGCACCATTGTGATCGTCCGGCTGGCCTGGCTGCTGCTGTTCGCGGCGGCAGTCGCCGGCGTCATGGCCGAGGCCCGGGCCGATCGGCCCGACCGATTTGCCGTGGCGGTGGCGGTGATTCCGATGGCCTTGGCCAGCCTGCTGGCGGTGACCGCCCTGGCGGTTACCAGCATCACCACCGAGCGGGACCGCGGCTCACTCGACCTGCTGCTGGTCAGCGACCTGGAACCCAAGGAGTTCATCTGGGGCAAGCTCTTTGGCGTGCTGGTGGTTGCCCGCGAGGTGGTGCTGCTGCCGCTGCTGCTGTGCGTCGCCCTGGTGGCGAGCGGCATCGCCTCGCTTGAGAACGGACTCTACCTCGTGCTGGGCACGGCCATCCTGCTGTTCTTCGCCGCCGTGCTCGGTCTTCACATCGGGCTCTCCTATCCATCGTCGCGGCGAGCCATTGGGGTGGGGCTGGGGACCATCGCCTTCCTGTTCATCGGGGTCGCCACCGCGATGCGGATCATGGTGGCCTTTGGCTCGAGCTTTGAACTGCAGCTGGCCCCCTTCCTGGCGGTGATCGTGGGCGGTGCCATCGGCCTCTACGCCGCCCTTTCGGCCCGCAATCCGTCGCCGGCCATCGGCTGGGCTTCGGCCCTCTTGCCGGCCCTCACGTTCGTCGGCATCACCGGCTTTCTGCAGGGCAACACGCTGCAGGTGCTGCTGGTGGCAGCCGTCGCCTACGGCTTCGCCACGGTGGCCCTGCTCGTCCCGGCCATCGGTGCCTTCGACCTCCTGACCGGCCGCACCACAGCCGGCGAGTAGGCGGCTGCAGGACGCTGGATCAACTCGCAAAGCCGGTCCGCCGGCTTCCGCCGGCGGCTTCC
>CALAZQ010000146.1 GCA_937926325.1 uncultured Planctomycetaceae bacterium
ACCATATTGTTCAAGCTCGCTCAGTCAGCCAGCCGACGCTGGAGACGACTCAACGGCGATCACCAGATCGTTCTCGTTCTCGAAGGAAAAGTATTCACCGATGGAGTCCTGCAAAACGCTGCCTAATTCTGGCCCCCTGAACACAACTCTTGACAATAGCTCCATGCCCATTAGCGTACATTTCTTTGAGAACCACCCCCCCAGAGCAACCACCTCCGAAAGGGGTTCTTCCGTGATTTTAGTGGCAAGGTAGCCGCGGTCTGAGGTCGAGCTTCCCGCAGAAGAAGAGGATCCGCGTCCTGTAGTTCTGGAAAGACCGGAAGCCGCGGGCTGCGTACTTGAGCGATTGGATGACGCTGTTGAAGCCCTCGCTGGTGGCGTTGGTGATCCGATGACGGAAGTAGCTGAGCAGGTTCGGCAGATGACGCTTGAGCATCTTCGCCACCTTGATGACGGGCCGCAGGCGGCACCGCACGCCCCAGGCATACCACTGGGTAAAGAACTCCTCGGCACTCACGGGATACACATGCCGCCAGAACCAGCGGAACTCCTCCTTGATCGCCCAAGCCCGTGCCGTCTTCAGTCCGTTCTGCCGGATGGCTGCGAACCTGCGTCGCTGTGCAGGCGAGAGGTTGGCCTTGTTGAAGAGCCAGAGCTGCCGCGTCCCCTTGAGTCGGTCATCGCCTTCTGCGTGAAGAGCCTTGTTCTCGGCTCGGCGTACCTGATCGACCGCCTCGCTCAGGTGCTTGGCGACATGGAACTTGTCGTGCACAAGCTCTGCGTTCGGGGTCTGGTTGGCCACCGCATTCGCGTAGGCAGGGAGCATGTCGGCAGCCACGGCCTGGACCTCGTGCCGCTGCTCGACGGTCAGGGTCTGCAGGACATTCTCCGCCGCTGCCTGGGTTCGCTCCGGAGCCACGTCGAGGACGCGGGAGCCGTCGAGATCAGTGAGGACGGTGATGTAATCCTGACCTTTCCCGAAGTTCTTCTCATCGATGCCAAGGTGGGGAACCGACTTCGCCTCGCGTCGCTCGAGGCCTCGTTCGACGGCCCGGTCCATGATCGTTTGGGCCGCGTCCCAGGAGAGGCCAAGGAGCGAGGCGGCAGCCTTGACGGTGCGGCACGCCTGCAGGACTTCGATGGCGAAGGCTTCGAAGAACAGGGTGAAACGGCTGTGCTTTCCGGCCCACGGCGGCACGATTGTCTTCACCCCGTGGTCCGGGCAGCGGCAACGGGGCAGCCGGGCCACCAGTTCCGTCGTGAACTGCATCGTGTCGAGGTGCCGCCAACGGCGTTCCTCCGCGTGATCCGCAAGGCCGCAGGATTGGCCGCATTCCGGGCAGGAAACGCCCGTGCCGATGTGGCAAAGGCGGATTTCGACTCGCCGCTCGTCGAGCCGAAGGTCAACAGCATCGACTCGCCAGGAGTCGTCGAGGCCCAGCAGCCGGGCGTAGTGCGTGGAGAGTGTATCCATCCCGGCAATCTACGCCGCCAACGCACCAGAAACGACCGCCCCGTGCCACGAAATTTCCCGAAGAACCTGTCATCGAGACATTCGTTGGGCGACGATGACTTCTATGGTCGTTGCGATGTTCGATGAGAGATCAAGCTCATCCCCGATCTTCGTGATCCGGGGCGGCGGCGAATTGGGCTGAGCAGTCGTGAGGGCAAAGCA
>CALAZQ010000147.1 GCA_937926325.1 uncultured Planctomycetaceae bacterium
AGTTCAGAGGTTTTGAGGCGGCCGGTCCGGGCCCGCTGCGTGAGGTCACGAATCTGCTGCGACAGGGCCGTCAAGGTCTGGGCTGCCGGGTCGCGAACCGTCAGGATCACCAGCCCCCCGCCCCGCAGCGAGACCGCCAGGCCAATGTTGACCGTCGGCAGCAGTTCGACCGCATCGTTCCGCCAGCAGCCGTTGATCTCTGGCACTTCGCGAACCGCGCGGGCGGCCGCCTTTACAAAGACCGCCCCCAACAGCAGCCGCT
Source organism: uncultured Planctomycetaceae bacterium (assembly GCA_937926325.1). Lineage (GTDB taxonomy): Bacteria > Planctomycetota > Planctomycetia > Pirellulales > UBA1268 > UBA1268. The sequence goes on from CALAZQ010000147.1 coordinate 263, forward strand.
CAGCCGGCGGCAGCGTGTCGTTCTGGCCAGCGACAAAGGCCACCGCCGCGGCAGCATCGACCGTGGTTGCCAGATAGAAGTGAGGTATCTCCCGCTTCGACCGGCTCATCGCCGCGGCAATCGCCCGCCGCATCCGGGCCTGCTGGTCGGCCTGAGCGGTTGCGGGCTCCCCGACCGGAGCCTCCGGCGTCTGAGCAGTTGCTGCCCCGGCTGCCACCGGCTCTTCCTCACCGGCCATTTCTTCATGCTCCCGAATCGTCGCCAGTGGCGTGCCGACCGGCACCTTCGCACCGGGTCCAACCAACAGGCTGTCGATCACACCATCATGAAAAACCTCGACATCGATCACGCCCTTGTCGGTATCGACCTCGGCCAGTGTCTCTCCACGGTGCACCCGCTCGCCCGGCTGCTTCCGCCACGCGACGAGCGTCCCCGCCTCCATGTCAGCCCCCAGGGTCGGCATCAGAAAGTTTTTCATGCTTTGCTCGCCGCCCACGTTATGCCTCACGCCACCAACTCTCGGGCGGCGGCGACGATGCGTTCGACGCTCGGCAAGGCTGCCTGTTCAAGCTGGGCGGCATAGGGAATCGGTACCTCCGCCGTGCAGACCCTCGCCACTGGTTTGGCAAGCGCCGCAAAGGCCTGTTCGGTCACACCGGCGGCCACCTCGGCAGCCAGCCCGCAGGTCCGCCAGCCTTCATCGACCACCAGCAGCCGACCGGTTCGCTGGACCGACGCAACCACCGGCTCGAGTACCAAGGGCCGCAGGCACCGCAGATCGATCAGCTCGGGCCGGATGCCGTCACGGTTCAGCTGGTCGGCCGCTGCCACAACCTTCGGCAGCGATCCGCTCGAAGTGACGATTGTCAGGGCATCGCCCCGCTCGCGGACCAGCGGCCGCCAGGCGTCGAAGCCGTCGGCTGTTTCGGCACAGTCGCCCTCCGTCGCATAGAGCAGCGCGTGCTCGCAGATGATGACCGGGTTGGGGTCACCGAGGGCCGCAGCAAGCATCAGCCGGGCATCGGTCACCGTGGCGGGGCAGAGCACTTTCAGGCCCGGCACATGGGCAAACCAGACCTCGAGGCTGTGGGAGTGCTGCGCGGCCAGCTGCCGGCCGGCACCGGTGGCCATGCGAATGACCAGTGGCACGGCGAGCTGCCCGGCGGTCATGTGCCGCAGCGTGGCGGCGTTGTTGACGATCTGATCGAGAGCCAGCAGCGCAAAGTTGATCGTCATCACCTCGACGATCGGCCGCATGCCGGCGATGGCGGCGCCGATGCCAGCCCCGACAAAGCTCGCCTCGCAGAGCGGCGTGTCACGGATGCGGTCGGGGCCGAACTCGTCGAGCAACCCCCGGCTGCAGGCATAGGCGCCGCCGTAGCGGCCCACGTCTTCGCCCATCAGAAAGACCCGGTCGTCAGTGGCCAGGGCCTCGCGCAGGCCTTCCCGCACCGCCTCGCGATAGCTCAGCCGGGGCATGGGCTCACCTCCACCGGTTCAGCCTCCGCCAGCAGATCGAGGGTGAGATCGGCCTCCGGCTCAACCGGTGCTGCCGCCGCTGCCGCCACTGCTGCGGCCACCTCGGCGGCGACGTCCTGTTCCAGCCGCTGCCAGTGGGCTTCGTCCAGCCGGCCTTCAGCCCGCAGCCGGTCGGCAAAGCTCGCCACCGGTTCCCGCGCCTGCCAGCTGGCCACCTCCTCCCGCGGCCGGTAGCGGTCAGGGTCGTACATCGAATGGGCCCGCAGCCGGTAGGTCCGAGCCTCAAGCAGGAACGGCATGCCCGTGTCGCGGACCGTCTCAGCTGCCTCGCGGGTTGCCGCCTCCACCGCCCGCACGTCCATGCCATCGACAGCTGCCGCAGCAATGCCATAGCCGGCCGCCTTGGCATGGATGTCGGTCATCGCTTGGTGGCGATCGAGCCGGGTACCCATCGCGTAGAGATTGTTTTCACACAGAAAGAGCACCGGCAGCTGCCAGAGGGCGGCAAGATTCAGCGACTCATGAAACGTCCCCTCGGCCACGGCGCCGTCCCCAAAGAAGACCGCGGTGATGCTCGACGACTGCTGCAGCCGATCGGCGAGTGCCAGGCCCACCGCCAGCGGCAGCTCGGCACCGACGATCGCCGTGCCGCCGTAGAACCGCCGGCCCGCGTCGAACAGGTGCATCGACCCGCCCCGGCCCCGGCAGCAGCCGGTCGCCTTGCCGAACATCTCGGCCATGATCATCGCCATCGGCACCCCACGGGCGAGGGCATGGCCGTGGTCGCGGTAGGCGGCCACCACCCGGTCCTCCGCCGTGAGGCAGCCCATCGCTCCGACTGCCACCGCCTCTTCGCCGACATAGAGATGCAGGAAGCCACGAATCTGACCGGCCATGTAGCACTCGGCCGCCTGCTCTTCGAACCGGCGGATCCGCAGCATCTGCGTCAGGAGCTGCAGGTCGTGATCGGCAGATGTGGCGGTGGCCCCGGTCATTCGCTGGCCTCCAATGTCGAGGTATCGCCGAGTGGCAGCCCAAGTTCACGGGCCTTCAACAGCCGTCGCATGATCTTGCCGCTGCGGGTGCGAGGCAGCCGGGCCATGAAGGCGACCGCTTTCGGGGCCACTGCCGCCCCCAGCCGTCGCCGGCTGAAGCCCAGCAAGTCGAGCCGGAGTTCGTCCGACGGTTCGTAGCCCGCCCGCAGGGTCACAAAGGCCTTGATGATCTCGTGCGCCTCGGGGTCGGGCTTGCCGATCACCCCGGCCTCGGCCACCGCCTCGTGCTCCAGCAGCACGCTTTCGACTTCGAAGGGCCCAACCAGATGCCCCGCGGTTTTAATGACGTCATCGGCCCGGCCAACAAACCAGAAATAGCCGTCGAAATCGCGGCGGGCGAGGTCACCGGTGAGGTACCAGCCTTCACGAAAGCAGGCTGCATACCGCTCGGGCTCGTTCCAGTAAGCGGTGAACATTGCCGGCCAGCCGGGCCGAATGGCAATTTCACCCTGCTCCTCGGGGTCATC
>CALAZQ010000148.1 GCA_937926325.1 uncultured Planctomycetaceae bacterium
CTTCGAGACGCCTAACCCAAGCTTTCGTTGCCCTTCAAATCCAGCCATGTCGGGAGACTCGCCCTTCACCAGCTATCTTAGTGTCCAAGGAGGCGGTCCCACGCCGTCGTGTTCCACAGAAAGTGTTCGCCGTGTCTTCTACAGGAATGGCATCCTGTTTCACAACTCTTCCATCGGCTTCCATGAGATCACCGATGGAACATCAAAGACATTCCTGGTTGGGGAGACGAAATACTGCCTGACGAAGGGCGGTAACGCAAATACTCCAGCTCGATTCCTGAGTTGGGCGTCCTCCGGATACACGAAAACAAACGGCGCACCGTGGGCTTCGGCTGCCGCTTTGCTCCAAATAAACTCAGTCCCAGGTAGCGGCAATGACTTCGATACCATGGACACGACCACCCGGCTCTTCGGTAGTTTTCATCCTTCCGGCTGCCACTTCGCATACGCGGATGGTGCCGTCGCGTTTGTCAAAGAAGATATCGGTCTCAGCGTCTATCAGAATCTCGCCATTCGGAACGATGGTACGCCATCGCAAGCTCCGTGAAACTACAAACCGAAGGAATAGCCCGCTTGTGGCTGTACACAGGGCTTATTCTCGCGACAGCCGCCGTCGTTGGCTGCCGGCGAAGCGACGGGCTAGCGCGATTTGACGTATCCGGGAGTATCCGGTTTCAGGGAAAGCCCGTGCCTCAGGGCGAGGTGATCTTCAGGCCGGACGACACCGTGGGGAACAACGGTCCCGGAAGTTTCGCAAGAATCACGGACGGCAGGTATCGGACCCACCCAGGAAAGGGCGTGGTGGGAGGAGCCTATGTTGTGGAAATCATCGGCTTCGATGGAATCGCGAGTGAAGAATCGTCGGTCGGCAGCCCCCTGTGTGATCCCGTCACTCTTCGAGTCGATTTTCCCAAGCAGGCTTCGACACGCGACTTTGATCTGCCGTGACTTGTAATCGCATCCAGCACGAAGGCAGCCTCCTCATCGCTGGTCAGGAAAAAAAGCAGTGGCAGCCGACCGTCGTCATCATGATGAACCGGCCACACTCACGCGCGATGCCCGATGGCCTTCAGCTTGGCCGTCGCCTCGCTCCAGGGGACTTCATGCGGAAGACGTTGTGAGGCGGCGGCGAGGGCGGCGACGACGCCTGCGGCCTCGCCCATCGCGACGGCGTTGCCGGTGACGCGGTAGCTGGAGTGCGCGATGAAGTCGCCGCTGATGCAGCGTCCGGCCATCATGAGACCGTCCACGTCTTTGGCGATCAACGCCTGCAGCGGAATCTCGTAGGGCTTCATCTTGGTCTTCATCGGCATGATGGCATGCTTTTTGTTGTGCTCCGCGCTCAGGGCATGCACGTCGATCGGAAAGGTCACCCGCACCACGGCGTCGTCGTGCCGCACGCCCTCGGCGAGGTCGTCCTGCACCACCGTGTAGCGGCCCTTGATGCGGCGGCCGTCGCGCACGCCGATCTGTTCGGCGGTGGCGACGATCTGGATGCCTTCCCACGGTCCGCCGAGTGCGCGGAGGTTCGCGACCATCATGTTCATCTCCGCGCGGGCCCGCACGGTGGCGGCCGTGATCTCCGCGGCATCCCAGGGCCTGACGCCGTATTCGTGATTCATCATCGCGAAGACCAGATTGTCCCGCACGTGCCACAGCGTTGGATCGCGGTAACTGGGGAGGTGGCCGGTGCTCACCAGCAGGTCCCGGATGCGCTTCTTCTTCCCGGCGTCGGAGTTTTCGCCCGGCTTCGGCGTGCTGAAACGGATGAACTCGCGCAAGGCGTCCGCGTCCTTCACGACGAGCAGCGCATTGAGCGACATCGGCTGGCAGGGGCAATCCTCTGCCATGCCGACCTCGAACTCGCATCCGGCCTGAAAGCCGAGGTCGCCGTCGCCGGTCGTGTCGATGAAGACCGGTGCCTTCCAGGCCTGTCGGCCGGACTTGGACTCCGTGACGATGGTGGTGAGCCGGGTGCCTTCTTTGAAGGCGGCCGAGACCTTCGTGTGGAATTGGAACTTCACGCCCGCTTCACCACACATCTCTTCGAGCAGCAGCTTGAGCGCCTCGGGGTCGTAGCAGAACGCGGTCGCCCTTCTGGAACCTGCCCGCGCATCGCGCGCATCGAGCTCGTCGCGCAGTTCCTTGGCGAACCCAGGTTTGTCGAAGTCATGCAAATAACCCAGCAGCCCGGCCGTCCACACCCCACCGAGACAGCCGCGCCACTCGAAGAGCCGCACCTTCGCGCCTGCACGCGCGGCGGTGATGGCGGCGGTCACCCCGGCCGGTCCACCTCCGCACACGATGACATCGGCGTCCTTTGCCAAGGGAATCTCACGCACCGGTTCGCTGAAGTGTCCGGCCGTGATCTCCGCGGCGTGGAGGTGCATCTGAGTCGCGGCACCGGCGGCGAGTGCGGCGGTGAAGAACGTTCGGCGGTCGGCCATGATGGTGGAGAACTCCGGTGGTGGGGAAAAGGGCTGAAATGCTGCGCGACGGCGTGGCCGCACAGGAACGCAACGTTTGCAAGGAACCGTATTGGAATGGTCATGGCTTGGGATCAGCGATCAAGGGTTTCTCCGGCATCTTCACCGCGTCCACGTCGCCGAGTTTCACCTTCAACACTTCCATGGTCATTTTGCCGCCGGAAAAAGCGATGAAGAGGCTGCCTTCGTGCTCGATCACGTGCGGGTATTCGGCCCGACGCCCGCCCACGAGGCGGAGCATCTTGGTGAAAACCAGGCCGTCGTCGCTGATCGCAAGCGTCAGTGGCTCGCGCTTCTTGGGATCGGGGTTGGAGACGAGCACGTAGCGGCCGTCGGCAAGACGCAGGCCGCTGAACTTTGAGGTGGCGTCGGGGAAGTTCGTCTTGATGGGCTTGCTCCAGGTGCGGCCGTCATCAGCGGAGATGGCGCGGTAGAGGAAGCCGCTGCGGCGTTGGTCACGAAAGACAGCGGTGAGCCTGTTGTCGGGAAGAATCCACCAGTCCGGCTCTTCCGCCGACAGCTCGGATGCCGATCCTGGCACTGGAAAGGACTCCCACTGGTCCAGGGCCTTCACGCCACCCACGAGGAAATGCACACCTGTCTTTTTGCAGTCGAACTGGCGTCGTGACATGATCCACTGCCCGGTGTGCAGTCCGATCGGCGGAAAGTTGTTGATGGTGTTTTTGAAAACGAGGCCCGCGTCACGCCACTCGCCAGACGACTTGTCGAACCGGAAGCCGCGAAGCTCGAGGCTGGGGCCGAAAAAGCCCGCCGCCTCGTCCCGGGAGGCGAGCGCGAGCAGTACCCCCTCGCGTTTCCAAAAGCCGTTTGCCACCCAGCGCATGCCCCTGTCCGTCCGCTTGCCGTAGTGCGGCGAATCGGGGCCGGAGTCGGGCAGGACAGGCGTCATGAACTCCGGCGTACTCCACTGCAAGCCGTCGGTGCTCGTCGCATATTTCACGCGCTGGCCCACCTGGTCCTCGATGCCCGGTCCGTCGCTCCACATCGCCCAGAACTGCCCGTCGTGATGGGCGAGGTAGCTGTGGTTGTTCATGCCGCCATACTTCAGGAGCGGCGGTTGCGTGCTTGGTTTCGCCACGGTTTCCGTGAACCGCAAGTCGCGCACATCGCTCACGACGGCGTGCTCGCTCGGCAGCTTCGGCAGCGCATCAAAATCGAGCTGGTGGGGATTGTCCGGCAGCCATGGGCCCGAGAGCATGACGGACGAGGCGGGGGCATGCTGCGGCCCGTCGGCGGCACGCAGCCCGGCCAGCGGCGGAAGCAGCAGGGCGGAGAGGATGAAATGGAATACGTGTTTCATGATTGGGGTGAGGGTGGGTTCCATGGCGTTGAAGTTGGGTTTTATGGTGCCGGGTTCTTTGCCGATTGGTTGCTATCCGATATCAGCACGGTGCCCCACAAGCCAGGGGTGAGCATGATCTCGCCGGGGACGTCGCTGACCAGGCCGGTGGTCTTGTTGGCCCAGTAGGTGCGGGCCACGGTCGTCTTGCCGTCACTGGCGGCGCTGAGAATGCCGAAATCGATCCTGTAACGCTTGCCGGGCTGCGGCTTGAGGCCGAGCAGCTCGAACGGCACCACGGCTTCGACGGCGTAGCCCTTGCGTGTTCTCTTGATGCCGATGTTCGCGGGATCGAGCCGGTCGACGCGGTCAACGTATTCCGTATGCCACGGCGAGGAGAAGCCGACGCGCTCGTTTGCCGGTGTCCCGGGCACGCGGTGGCGGTAAAGCACGCCGATAGGCTTGCCCTGGAACAGACTGATCAGCAGCCGCTGATCGCCGGGTGCGGGTCCGGTGCGGCCCGGATCGGCATCCGGATCGACCCCGATCTGCAGATCCACCGAGTCGCCACTCTTGAAAAGCAGGTTGGGCTCATCGCCGGCGTTGCGCAACGGTTGGCCGCTGTCCACGCGCCAGGCGAGATAGAGGTTCTCTTCGTCCGCGCGCACGGCGAAGGCGCCGCGCTTGGCGATGGACGTGAAGGCATCGGCATCCCATTCGCCGAGGTTGCCGTCCGGCTTCACCGGTGCGGAAGGCGCGGCGAGCGTCAGAGCTGTCGGCACGGCCTTGCGGGCCGCCCGCAAGGCCCGGCGGACACGCCAGGCCTCGACCGCCGCCAGATCGTCGCCGCTGACGGTCAGGGCGGTCTCCAGCCGTTGCATGGATTCCAGGCCACTCATCTCGACAACGCTGGCGTGGTGATGCCCCGCCACCAGATAAAAAGTGCCGCTGTCGGTCCGCTGAAAACTGCCGTCGAAATGTTCACCGCCCAGCGTGACGTTGTTTAGCGACATGCCAAGTTCGGTTTTCGGGAATTCCCAGGCTTTGACTCCGGGCGTGCGCAGGTCGTGCCAGACCGTGGCGGCCAGCAGGCCGTCAGCCGTGAACAGGTACCATTCGCCGCTGTTGCTGCTGAGCATGAAGACCTCGCCCACGCCGGGAATCTCCTCCCGGCCGATGAAGCCCAGCGTCCCGACCAGTTGGCCCGGGCGCGGCTCGGTAGCGTGATGGGTGCCGTGCACGCCGACGAACCGGTTAGGGTAGGTCCAGGTGACACTGCCTGCCGTGTCCTGGGTGGTGAGCGGATGGCCGTTGATCAGGAGATGTCCGTCCCGGGCGACGGCGGTCGCGTAGAGGGTTCGGACCGGCAATTCGCGCGGCGTGGCCG
>CALAZQ010000149.1 GCA_937926325.1 uncultured Planctomycetaceae bacterium
CGGTGGAGAGCGGAACCCTTGGCGTTCCACTCTCCACCCACAGCAAAAACGGCCAGGAGGGCGTTTTTGCGATCAAGTCAGTACCGCGGCACTGGGGCCGGGGTGGAACGCGCCGGGGGGACGGCGTTCGGGTCGGAGAAGGGCCACCAGCTGCCGTTGGTTGTCTGCTGCTGGGGCATCTGGCTGTTGAACTGTTGGGCTTGGGCGTTGACGCCGTTTTGAAATTGATTCGTCGCGGTCTGGGCCTGGTTGTTGAACTGTTGCTGGGCGGCATTGATCTGCTGATTTGCCTGGCCGGCCCACTGGTTCACCTGCCCCTGGGCCTGGTTGTTGAACTGCTGCGCCTGGGCATTGACGCCCTGCTGAACCGGCGCGGCCGGATTCCCGTAGGTTGGCGGCGGCTGCTGAGCCGGCGGCTGCTGGCCTTGTGACCAGCCCCAAGTCGACCCGGCCGGAGTGGTCGGCGGTGGCTGGCTGCCGGGGGGCGGCGGCTGGGTTGGCATGGTAGCAGCGGCCGGTGGCGGTGGGGGATAGCCGGTGGCGGCGGGTGGCGGCGGGGCACCGGTTGGGGCGGCACCCTGCCAGCTGTTCGCCGGGCCGGGCATCGGGGTCTGGGCGTAGGAGACCTGCGGTGCGCCGACTGGGCCGTACGGGGCCGGCTGACCGATTGCGCCGGTTGCCGGCGGTGGCACCATGCCATTGCCGTAGGTTGGCTGGGCCGGGGTTTGACAGCCGGCGAGCGAGAGCAGCAGGCCTGTGGCGAGCGCCGCCGAGGCGAGAGCCAGATAGGCGCGGTGCTGGGCGATCGGTGAGCCGCCAGCGTTTGGCGTCGTCGCCGCAGCAGGCGGTGGGTGTGAACCGGGCAACGAGGCCGCCGGTCGAGCGTGTTGAGAGGGTGTGTGCATGGCGTCGGGAGCCCGTGGGAGTGGCCGGACCCGCTGGGCGTGGTTCGAGCGGGGCCACTTTCGTGCGATCTGAGGCGGAGGGACAATACTGACTGGCTGATCTGAATCCAGAGCAGTTCAGGCCGCCGGTCGGAAAAGTCCCCGACTTGCGGGCTGATGGTCGCTCCCCCGCTTCCAGCCGCAAGCCATCCAGAACCCCGCAATGCCCCCAGCTTCCTCTGCCTCTGTTGCAATCGATTCGGCTGCCGTCGCCGGGCTGACAGCCGATCTGCGGCAGCAGGCGATGCAACTCGGCTTTTCAAGGCTTGCCGTGACCACCGCCGAGCCGCCACCGCGGCACGAGCGGCTAGCCTGGTGGCTTGACCAGGGACTGGCGGGCAGCATGGAAGGTTGGCTGCGAAAGCATCTGCCGTTGCGGGCCGAGCCTGACAGCCTGCTGGCGGGGGCTCGCAGTGTGATCATGCTGGCCACCGACTACACCGCCGACGGTGATTCCCGTCGCAGCGACCCCGAACGGGGCCAGCTGGCCCGCTATGCCTTGGGCGACGACTATCACGGGCTGCTGCGGCGGCGGCTCAATGCCCTCGGGGCGTGGCTCGAGCAGCGGGTGCCCGGCTGCCGGACCCGCGGCGTGGTCGATTCAGCTCCGCTGTCAGAACGGGAGTTGGCTGCCCGGGCCGGCCTGGGCTGGTTCGGCAAGAACACGATGCTGATCGACCCCCGGGCCGGCAGCTACTTTTTTCTCTCTGGGCTGCTGACGACGCTCGACCTGCCGGCCGACCAGCCGATCGAGGTCGACCACTGCGGTAGCTGCACCGCCTGTCTTGATGCCTGTCCGACCGGGGCACTTCCCGAGCCGCGACTGCTCGATGCCACCCGCTGCCTCAGTGCCCTCACCATCGAAGACCGCGGGACGGTGCCCACGGACTTGCGGAGCGGCTTTGGCAACTGGGTCTTTGGCTGCGACATCTGTCAGGAGGTCTGCCCCTGGAACCGGCATGCGCCCGGCACGGCTGAACCGGCCCTGCAGCCGGCGGCTGACGGCGGCACGGTGTCGCTTGTCGAACTGCTGGCCCTCGATGCGGCCGGCTTTCGCGCGCGGTTTCGCGGCTCGCCGCTGCTGCGGGCCAAGCGGCACGGGCTGCTGCGGTCAGCGGCGATTGCGCTGGGCAATCACCCGGCGCCTGAGCAGGCGGCGGCTGGCAGCCTCGAGATCTTGCAGCAACGGCTGGCCGATGATGAGCCCGTGATTCGTGGGGCGGTCGCCTGGGCGCTGGGGCAATGGCGGCGTCGCAGCCGGCGGCTGGCCGACGAGATCGAGACGCTCCTCCGCGGCCGGCTCGAATCGGAGGCAGATGTGGTGGTCCGCGGCGAACTTGAGGCGGCACTGTCGTGAGGCAGTGGCCGTGCGATTACTCTTCGCCGGTTTCGTCGATGTCTGCTGATGGATCCCGGCCGGGGGCGTCGCTGGCGTAGTGGCCGGCGAGTGCGGCCTGCCAGTCGGCGGTGGTCTTGACGGCGATGAAGGCATCGCGGACGGTCAGCGGCTCCGGATGAAGCCTGGCGTACTTGATGGCGAACTTCCGCATGCTGCGGCCGGCAAGCTGTTCGCCGTGCAGTTCGACCGCGAGCCGAAAGTGCTCGGCCAGCACCTCCCGCTGTTCGTGGACCGTGGGCGGGGTGAGGGTTGTCGGATCGGCCCCACTGAGCAGGGCGAGTGTCTGCTCGAAGATCCAAGGGTTACCGATTGCCCCTCGGGCCACCGTCAGGCCATCGACGCCCGTCTGGGCGAGCATGGCCAGGCAGGCCTGCGGTGAGAACAGGTCACCCGAGCCGAGCACGGTGCGGCTGCCGGCATGCTGCTTGACGCGGGCGAGAAAGCCCCAGTTGCTCGGGCCGTCGTACCGCTGCACCACGCTGCGACCGTGCACCGTGATCGCCGCCACCCCGCGATCGAAGGCGCCGTCGAAGATTGTGAAGAACTTCTCCTCGCTCTCGTCAGTGTCGTCGATGCCCCGCCGCATCTTCAGGGTGACCGGCAGGTGGGCCGGGACGGCGTCACGGACCCGGCCGACGATTTCCAGAGCCGTTTCGGGCACGCTCAGCAGATAGCCGCCCCGGCACCGGCCCAGCACCTTCTTGACGGGACAGCCGAAGTTGATGTCGATGCAGTCAAAGCCGGCCTCGACCAGCCGCCGGGCAGCCGGGGCGAAGTCATCCGGGTTGGCCCCCATCAGCTGGCCGCCGACCGGGTGCTCTTCGGCGGCGATCGCCAGTCGGGCAAGGTTGCGGCGGTTGTTGCCGACCTGGGCGAGGAACTGGTCGAGCATCACCTCGCAGAGTGTGTAGGCCGCGCCGAACCGGCGGGCCATCACTCGCATCGGTAGGTCGCTGTAGCCCGACAAGGCCGCCTGAACAACCTGTGATTCAAGCCTCAGTGGGCCGAGCCGCAGGGGCCGTCGCTGCGGCGTGCCGCTGCCCGCCACTGCCGGTGGTGTGGCTGTGGCGGTCATGAAAGCACCGGGCAGAGGTCAAACCAGGTCCGCCCCTGGGCCTGAATCCAGTCGTTGCTCACGGCCGGGCCCCACTCACCCGGCTGGTAGGAGGGAATGCCCGGCATGTCGACCGAGCTCCAGGCCCGAACGAAGGGGTCGATGATCTCCCACGACTTTTCGACTTCGTCGGCCCGGGCGAAGAGGCTGGCATCACCGGTCATGCAGTCGAGCAGCAGCGGTTCGTAGGCCTCCGGCAGCCGGCCGGCAAACTCGCGGGAGTAGCTGAACTCCAGATCGGTCAGCCGCAGCCGCATGCCGTCACCCGGCACCTTGGTGTGGAAGTGCAGCTGGATGCCCTCGGCCGGCTGAATCTGGATCACCAGCCGATTGGCCTCCCGCTGCGAACGGAGGTTGTCGGTCGCGAAGAGTTCCAGTGGCGGCTGCCGGAAGCCGATCACGATCTGGGTGGTGCGGCAGCTCATCGCCTTGCCGCTGCGGAGATAGAAGGGCACCCCCTGCCACCGCCAGTTGTCCACTTCAAGCCGGATCGCGCCGAAGGTGGCGGTCTGGCTGCCCGGGGCGACACCGGGGTCGGCGAGATAGCCGGCATACTGCCCACGGACACCGGCAGCGGCAACATGGCCGAGGTCGAGGGGCCGGATGGCGTCGAGCACCTTGACCTTTTCGTTGCGGACGGCGTCGGCGTTGAACCGCACGGGTGCCTCCATCGCCGTCACCATCAACAGCTGCAGCAGATGGTTCTGGAACATGTCGCGAAGCACGCCGGCAGTTTCGTAATAGCCCCCGCGACGGCCGACCGTGACCTCTTCGGCCACGGTGATCTGGACATGGTCGATGTAGCGACGGTTCCAGATCGGTTCGAAGATCGTGTTGGCGAACCGCAGGGCGAGAATGTTCTGGACCGACTCTTTGCCGAGGTAGTGATCGATCCGGTAGACCTGCGACTCTTGAAAGACGGTGTGGATGTGGGCGTTGAGCGAGCGGGCGGTGGTCAGATCGGTCCCGAACGGCTTTTCGACGATAATCCGCCGCGGGCCGGCGGTCTCGTCGGCCATGCCGAGTCCGCCAAGGGCGGTGACCACCGGGGCATAGAACTGCGGCGCGGTGGCCAGGTAGTAGACCCGTGTTGCTGACGCCGATGCCTCCAGGGCAGTCAACCGCTGTTTGAGCCGGGCCAGATCCTCTGTCTTGCCGATGTCGCCCGGCTGATAGTGGATTGAATCGGCAAAGGCATCCCAGGCTTCGGGGTTGAACGGCTCACCACCAGCATGCTTCGCCGTCGATTCCCGCAGGCTCTCCCGCCAGGCCTCGTCGGTCATCGGCGTCCGCGAAAAGCCCACGATTTTCGTCTGTTCCGGCAACAGCCCGGCCCGCCGTAGGTTGTAGAGGGCGGGCACCAGCTTCCGGCTGGTGAGGTCGCCTGAGGCACCGAAGATGACGATAGTGTGGGGCATGGGGTTTTCGTTTCGAACGGCCGCGTTTTCGGACCAGCGGTCACAGCCGCATGCCGGTGAACCCGCCGTCGACGTAGAGGCTGGTGCCGGTGATGAAGCTGCCCGCGTTGCTGCTGCACAACAGGATGGCGGCGCCAACCAATTCCTCCGGATTGCCGAAGCGATCCATCGGGGTCTGCCCCATGATCTGGGCAGTCCGCTCGGGCGACAGGATTTTGCGGTTCTGCTCAGCCGGAAAAAAACCGGGGCAGAGGACGTTCACCCGCACCCCCTTGGGCGCGAGTTCGCGGGCCACGTTCTGGGTGTAGTTGACCACGGCCGCCTTGGAAGCCGAGTAGGCAAAGACTTTTGACAGCGGCTTGTCGGCCGACACGCTGCCGATGTTGAGGATCGCCCCGCCCCCCGTCTCGGCCATGTGACCACCAAAGATCTGGCAGCCGAGGTGCGTGCTCTTGAGGTTGGTGTCGATCACCCGGTCCCAGTCATCGTCAGGGATTTCGAGGTACGGAACCGACGAATTGACCCCGGCACAGTTGACCAGGATGTCGGCCTTCCCGCGGGCGTTCTTCGTCGCTTCGAGCAACGCCGTCACGCTCTCCCGATCGACCGCATCGACCGCCACAAAGGTGCCGTCTCCGCCAGCCTCCCGGATGGCCGCCACCCGGGCTTCACCCCGATCGACGCCACGGCCGGCAACGACGACGAACGCGCCGGCCGCCGCCAGTCCATCGGCGAACGCCCCACCCAGCACGCCGGTGCCGCCGACAACGACAGCGGTGCGGCCGCTGAGGCCAAAGAGGGTGTTGAGAAAACTGGCAGGAGTGGTCATTGAACGAATGGTCTCCGGGAGCGAAACATTGGTGGAAGAGGGACAGTCACGACACCGGCCGACGGAGGTCGAGCCACTCACTGTGGAACGATCCTTCGCGATCGGTCCGCTGGTAGGTGTGGGCGCCGAAGTAGTCACGCTGGGCTTGCAGCAGGTTGGCCGGCAGGCTGCTGCTGCGGTAGCCGTCGTAGTAGGCCAGGGCGGTCATGAAGGCCGGCACCGGAATGCCTGTGGCAGCGGCGGTTGCCACCACCTGCCGCCAGGCGGCCTGGCTGTCGGTGAGGGCCGACTTGAAGTAGGGGGCGAGCATCAGGTTCTCAAGGCCAGGATCGGCGTCATAGGCCTCGGCGATGCGGTCAAGAAACTGGGCCCTGATAATGCAGCCGCCCCGCCAGAGCATGGCGATCGAGCGATAGTCGAGCTGCCAGTCGTGCTCAGCGGCGGCCGCGGCCAACTGGACAAAGCCCTGGGCATAGCTGGCGATCTTCGAGGCGTAGAGGGCCTGCCGGACCTGCTCGACAAAGCCCTCGGCAGCGGGAATCGGCTTAGGGGTCGGCCCGGCGAGGATGCTGCTGGCTCGCACCCGGGCCTCCTTCCCGGCCGACAGGCAGCGGGCATAGACCGCCTCGGTCACCAGGGTGCTCGGCACCCCGAGATCGAGGGCAAGCTGGCTCATCCACTTGCCGGTCCCCTTGGCACCCGCCCGGTCGAGGATGTGATCGACCAGGAACGAGCCCGCCGGTCCGTCGGGATCGTGCACGGTGAAAATGTCGCGGGTGATTTCGATCAGATAGCTGTCGAGCTCCCCCCGATTCCAGGTGTCGAAGACCTTGGCGAGGGCCTCGTTGTCGAGGCCGGCAGCGTGCTTGAGCAGCCAGTAGGCCTCGCAGATCAGCTGCATGTCGCCATATTCGATGCCGTTGTGCACCATCTTGACATAGTGGCCGGCGCCCCGCGGGCCGACCCAGTCGCAGCAGGGGATGTCGCTGTTAGGGCCGACCTTGGCGGCGATCGCCTGGAAGATCGGCTGGATCAGCGGCCAGGCTGCGGCTGAGCCGCCGGGCATCAGGCTCGGACCTTTGAGCGCGCCTTCCTCACCGCCTGAAACCCCGGTGCCGACATAGAGCAGCCCGGCTGCCTCGACCTCGCGGGTCCGCCGCTCGGTGTCGCTGAAGAGCGTGTTGCCGCCGTCGATGATGACGTCGCCCGGGGAGAGCAGGGGGGTGAGGGTCGCGATGATCTGGTCAACCGCCGGGCCGGCTTTCACCATCAGCATCACCTTGCGGGGCGGCTTGAGAGCGGCGACGAGGTCCTCGATGCTGTGACAGCCGATGACGTTGGGCTGGCAGCCCCGGCCGGCGGTGAAGGCATCGGTGACGCTCGTGGTGCGGTTGTAGACCGCGATCGAAAAGCCCCGGCTCGCGATATTGAGGGCGAGATTCTCTCCCATCACGGCCAGGCCGATCAGGCCGATGTCGCAGGTCGGTTCGGGCACGGCAGAGCTCCAAAGGTGCAGGTTGCTGAGCATGAAATTTTCAGCAGCTGGCCGAAAACGGTCATGCGGCGGCCAGGTGAGCCCGGAGCATAGCGACAGCACGCGGACGGGGCCACTCACCGCTGGCGAGAGCGTCAAAATCCCGCTCAAGAAATCAACAGGCCAAACCGATTCAATAAGTGCGATCGGTTTGAGCCGCAGGCCGCCCGGAATCGGAGCAGCCGCATACGGCCGGCAGAAAACCTGTCACCCGCAAGGCTTGACCAAATCGACAGGATTGCCATAGCGTTAGAGGAGATGGTGAATAAGGCGCCGTAGCCAAGTGGCTAAGGCAGCGGATTGCAAATCCGCCATCGTCGGTTCGACTCCGACCGGCGCCTCTTTTTTCTCTGCAGTTCTCTGCGGGATGGCACGTCCCGTTCCGGCGCGGATCTCTGCGCCGCTGACCGGCGACATCGAGTCCAGATGATGGGTCGCCAACGAGACGTTCCTCGGCTCACCGTTTCTTGTGGGGGTTGAACGGCCCATGCGATGGAGTAGCCTCTTGGAGGTAGTGGCGAGAGATCGTTTTGCTGGCGTGGAACTGGTGGGTATCGCCAGCTGAGGAACATTGGCAATGGGGAGCCGTTTGATAGGCTCGGCTTAGCTTTCCGTGCAGTGTCCGACTCTTGACCTCCCGAAGCAGGCATGAAGGGCGAATCTCAACTCATCACGCTGCCCGTCGCCGCCGTGATCGGCACGCTGATCATGATCGGCATGCCGATCGTGGCCCGGATGCAGCCGAAACCACCCGATGATCCGTGGTTGAAACTGCGTCCACCGACCGCCGAGGCAGGCGGCCAGGTGCTGCACAACGGCCAGCCGATCAAGGGGGCGGTGGTCTGCTTCACCTCAACGTTTGAAAACCCACACCGCACCTATTCGGCTATCGGAGTGACCAATTCGGATGGCCGGTTTCTGCTGAACGCCTTTCGGGGCACGATCGGCGCGCCCGTGGGCCCCCAGAAGGTGAGCGTCCAGTACATGGTGCCGACTGGCAGGGTGTTCAAAGACCCGATGTTCGAAAACGATCTGTACTACGGTGAAGACCCCGGCATTCCCGAGATGGCCAGCGGCATCCCCCGCCGGTACAGCGATGCGGAAACCTCAGGATTGACGGCAACGATTACCGCGGAAGGCCCGAACGATTTTCTGTTCGAACTGGTCGGGCCGGCAGAGCCGCCTGATCCCCGCGACAACCCCTATGCCCCCTATGGCATGTTCAGCGAAGAAGGCCTGGGCCGCTTTCCACCAGAAGTCTCTTTAGGCGAGCAGCCCGAGGCAGCGACTCAGTCCGCCGATCCGGCCGGTTCGAATCCGGGCAATCACGATCTGCCGCCGGACGACTCCAGCACGGATGTGATTCTCGACAGTCCCGTTGGCGTTTCCGCGGAAGAAACCTGAACGGCGAACGGCCTGCCTCCCCTCGGGCCAACGGCGGCCTTTTCAGTTTGCACCTAGACCGCATCCGATTCGCTGCAGCCACGATCAGGCAATCCAGGAAAGGGAGGCTCGGGGGTCGGCGAACGCTCGAGGAGCGTTGGGCCAATCTTGTTCGGCACACGATGTGCCGCCTCAGATGACCGGTAGTGGAGAGCTGGTTTTGAGAGGGGAACGCCGACGTCCAGCGTGGGTCGGGGTGCCCGTGCCCTG
>CALAZQ010000150.1 GCA_937926325.1 uncultured Planctomycetaceae bacterium
CGTGCTGCCGGTCCGGTCGCTTCCGCTCCCGGCTTCCAGTGCACACTCGCACCATCAACCCACACTGCCGACCGCTCACCGCAGGCTCACAATTCACCCACGGCCTCGTCTTTGCCGGCGGCCCCGTTCCGCTATTCTTACGCGACCAGATTTCACCCGCGGCGGCACTGCCATGAACAAGAAAACCCTGCTCGACCTTGCCACCACCCACGGCACCCCACTGTTCGTCGTCGACCATGCCGAACTACGGAAAAACTATGCGACCTTCCGCCGCCACTTTCCCCGGGTGCAGGCCTACTACGCCGTCAAGGTCAACAGCGACCCAGCCATCGTCGAGACCTTCTATGAACTCGGTGGTAGCTTTGATGTCGCCAGCATGCAGGAGTTTCATACGGTCTACAGGCTGATCAAACATCTGCCAGCCAAGCAGCGGCAGGACTTCATCTGGGACAAGATCATCTACGCCAATCCGATCAAGCCGGTCGAAACGCTCCGTGAACTCGACCGCTACAAGCCACTGGTCACTTATGACAACCAGGAAGAAGTCAAGAAAATCGCCGAGCATGCCCCCCATGCCGGCCTGGCCCTGCGGCTGCGGGTGCCCAATACCGGTTCGATGGTCGAACTCTCCAGCAAATTCGGGGCCCTGCCAGGTGAGGCGGTCGATCTGATTGCCTATGCCCACGACCACGGCCTGACCGTTGAAGGCCTGTCGTTTCATGTCGGCAGCCAGTGCACCAACCCCGAAAACTACATCCAGGCGTTACACCTCTCGGCCGGCATCTTCGCCGAGGCCAAGTCGCGGGGCTTCGACCTGCAGCTGCTCGATATCGGCGGCGGCTTTCCGGCTGCCTATGACGCCAGCGTGCCGAAGTTTGCGGCGCTCGCCAAAAAGATCAACCACGAGCTCGACCGCTTGTTCCCCGAACCGATTGAGATTCTGGCCGAGCCGGGCCGGTTTCTGGTCGCATCAGCCGGCACCGCCGTCTGCAAGATCATCGGCAAGGCGACCCGCGGTGACAAACTCTGCTATTACGTCGATGACGGCGTCTACCACACCTTTTCGGGCATCATCTTCGACCACTGCACGTACCACCTGAAGAGCTTCAAGCCGGGGGCAACGCAAATCTGTGCCGTCTTCGGGCCGACCTGCGACGCTCTCGACACCATCAGCCTGGCGGAACAGCTGCCCGAATTGAATTTGGGTGACTATCTCTACAGTGACACGATCGGCGCCTACTCGGCGGCCAGCTCGACGCACTTCAATGGCTTCCCACCGGCGACCGTTGTCCACATCAACCAGTAGGCGATCGGCCTTCACTCAACGGCCCGTACCCTGCGGACTCATCACCGCCTCCATCACCCGGTCGAGGTTGAAGCTGCCCGGCTTCTGCCGGGGGGGAAACTCACGAAAGCTCTCGAGCCAGCGGCTTACATAGGCCGCCGCCGGGGCAAACGCGAACATCCGCTCGGCCCGCCACCGGCCATAGTCGATCGCCTCGTGGTCGGCCCGCTCGAAGGGGTCGCTACGCAGGTTGAAGAGCTTCGGCAGCCGTAGTTGCACGAACGGCTCCTGCCAGACGTTGATGCCGTGCGCCCGCTGCTCGAGAAAGCAGATCTTCCACTGGTTGTACCGCAACGCCGCCACGTCACCGTCATCAGTCCAGTAAAGAAACTCCTTCCGAGGCCAGTCGGCTGTTCCCTGCAGTGCCGGCAGCAGGTTATAGCCGTCAAGATGCACGCGGTAGGCTCGGCCACCCACTGTACGCCCCTCAAGCAGGTCGTCCTTCACCGTGGTGTCATCGGCGGCCGCCAACAGGGTCGGCAGCATGTCCTCGTGTGAACCGATCTCATTGACCACGGTGCCCGCCGCGATCACACCCGGCCAGCGGATAACGCAGGGCACCCGGTAGCCGCCTTCCCAGTTGGTGTTCTTTTCACCCCGGAACATCGTGGTGCCACCGTCGGGCCAGCTCATCGCTTCCGCGCCGTTGTCGGTGGAGTACATCACAATGGTGTTCTCAGTGAGGCCAAGCTCGTCAAGCCGATTGAGCAGTTGGCCAACATGGCCGTCATGCTCAACCATGCCGTCGGGATAGATGCCCAGGCCCGTCTTCCCCGCTGACTCCTCCTTCAGGTGCGTCCAGATGTGCATCCGGGTTGAGTTCCACCAGATGAAGAACGGCTTGTCGGCATCTTTGGCCCGCTGCATGAAGTCGAGTGTCTTCGCGGTCGCCTCTTCGTCGATCGTCTCCATCCGCTTTTTGGTCAGCGGGCCGGTGTCGGTGATCCGGCCATCGGCGAACGAGTGGATAACACCGCGAGGGCCGAACTTTTTCTTGAACGCCGGATTCTTGGGATAGTCGGGATGCTCCGGCTCTTCCTCGGCATTGAGGTGATAGAGGTTTCCATAGAACTCATCGAAGCCGTGATTGGTCGGCAGCATCTCGTCACGGTCACCAAGATGGTTCTTGCCAAACTGCCCGGTGACATAGCCCCGGGCTTTTAGAAGCGTGGCAATCGTGGGGTCTTCGGGCCGCATGCCCTCAGGGGCGCCGGGGAGGCCGACCTTGGTCAGGCCGGTGCGAATCGGTGATTGGCCGGTGATGAAGGCAGCCCGGCCCGCGGTGCAGCTCTGCTGGCCGTACCAGTCGGTGAACAGACCGCCCTCTCGAGCGATCCGGTCGATGTTGGGCGTGCGGTAGCCCATCATCCCCATGTTGTAGGCACTGACGTTGAACTGCCCGATGTCATCGCCCCAGATGACCAGAATGTTGGGCTGTTTGGGCTCGGCTGCAGAGACTGTGGACAGGGCCAACGTCACCAACGCGGCCGTCGTGACGGCAAAAAGTCGCATCGATCTCTCCCCTCAGAAAAAATGTCGGTCACTATCGTTCAGTGAATTGCCGGGGAGTATAAGGAATCGATGGTCTCCAAAGAGAAAATTTTCCGTGGCTGCCACTGCCGTCAGGCTCGCACCGCCTCAATCAGGTGATAACCCTTGACCAATTCCTGCGCAACGTCGCTCCAGGTCTCGGGCAGGTGCTCCACGTACCAGCTTGGCTGCTTGGTGACGATCAAGAGGGTGCCACCGGGGGCCAGGGCAATCCGGGCGGCTTCGACGAACATCTCGGCAATCCGGAAGTCGGCGTAGTAGGGCGGGTTGGCAACCGCGAGGTCGTAGCCCCCCGGGTCGGGCACCCGGCCGCCAGCCTCGAGGGCAACGGTGAGATTGGGCAGCTCGTTGTGTGCCGCCGCCCGCCGCAGGCAGTCGACCGCCCGGGCGGATGAGTCGATGGCATGCACCTCGATCGATGGATGCCGGGCAGCCAGCCCCAGGCTGACGCAGCCCGAGCCACAGCCGAGCTCAAGCACCCGGGCACCCTCGGCGAGATCGACCGCGTTGAGCAGATGCCGGGCGGCCGGGTCGATGCGGCGATGGGCGAAGACCCCGGGCCGGGTGAAGGCAGTCAGCAGCCGGTCGCGGTCACGGAAGACCACCTCGCAGCCAAAGTCCCGCAGCTTTTTCAGCGGCCGGGTCTTCTGCACGATGTAGCAGACAGTCGCCGGCTTGGTCGCCTCGTCAGCCCGCACCCGGACCGTCTCACCGGTGGCGGCCAGCTGTTCCCGCAGCCAGCGGTCGCGGGGATTATCGATGGCGGCGACCAGCTGACCACCGATTGCGAGCTGTTCCAGCGCCGCCTGCAGGATGTCACGGGTCAGCTCGGCCTCACCCGATTTAAAGACCGGAATGACGGCAAGGTCATACGGCCTGCCATCCGTTGTCGGCGGTGGGTCAGCCAGGCAGTGCAGGGCGAGAGCAGCTGGCGGCTCGGGCACAGCCCCTTCAAGCAGCTGCTGCTGATAGCGGTCAAGAAACCAGAGATTGACCTTCGCGTTGGGGCGGGCTTCAGCCAGTGCAATGGCGGCCTGCCCCCGGCCGAGCGTCGTACACAGCACCCGATCGCCAGGCAGGTCGGCGGCAACGCGGGCAGCATGGTCTTCGGCGGCCCGGGCAGGCGGCAGCATTTCAAGGATGGAGGTCATGCCGCCAGCATAGCGTTGGCATGCGAGAAGGCAGCGAGGGGCTTCGCGGGGAGCGGGCAGAAAGGAAAAGCCGCCGGCCGGACACCGGCGGACGCATGGCAATGCGAAACCGACTGAACCCGCCAGTCCAGTCGCTTCCGCTCCTGGCTTCCTTGATGGACAAGAAACAGGCAAAAAAGCCATCACCGCCCCGCGACACCGAGCAGGATGCGAGGCCCGTCAGGCTGGTGAACCCTTGGCGTTCACCGGCCTGACCACAGCAAAAACGGCCATGGATGGCGTTTTTGCGATCAA
>CALAZQ010000151.1 GCA_937926325.1 uncultured Planctomycetaceae bacterium
TCATTTCGCAGTGCGCCCGGCGGCGGAGAGTTTTCGGCTTATTGGCTTATTGGCCTGATCTGGAGTTGCGTATGAATGAGTCAACCTGTCGTACAGTCGTCCCCAAGTCAGCGAAGCCGAAGTCGCCTGAGGATTGGGCCGAGATCTGGTTTCAGAAGCTGGCGTGATTCCATGCAGTTCACTCCCCCGCAACTTGGCGGTTTAATTGGACATAGCCACTTTTGATTAGCGGAATGGTGAACACGGTAGGGACTGCCGTTGCCGGCAGCCCCCCGCACAGATCCGTACGTGAAGTATTCCCTCATACGGCTCCTGCTCTGAGTCGGGCGTAATGCCGGATGTTGGGGCGGGGGTGAATGATACGCGGGCGAGGTAGGTACTTTCGTACGACAGGACTCAACCGCTTCCACGGCCAGCGGGCTTTGCCTTTCTGGCTGCGACGTTGAAGTTGGCGGCGCCAGAGCTTCGTAATCGCCTTGTCAAACTGCTCCAGGCGGGCGTAGTTGTCAGGTACCGAGTGGTACTGCTGCCAACCGCGGACCACGCTGGTCAGCCAGCGGCCGGTTTGACCGAGGGAATCATGTCGTCGACGCTCAAGTTTGACCTTGATTGCCGCAAGCGTGCGACGCATACGCGAAGCCTTCGTGATTCGCTTGAGGGCGAATCGCTGGGAACGCGTCTTGCCGCACACATGGGTGAACCCCAAAAAGTCAAACGTCTCGCACTCGCCCCGGCCTTCCCGTTCTCGCTTGGCGGCACTGTGGCGACCAAACTCAAGCAAACGTGTCTTCTTGGGATGAAGAGTCAGACCAAACTGTTGGAGTCGCTCCGTGAGTGCCTCCAGACAGGCGCGTGCTTCGGCCTCATGCTCGAAGCCGATCACGAAGTCGTCCGCATAGCGCACCACAACACAATCGCCGTTCGCATGACGCCCTCGCCACTGGTTGATCCACAGATCAAACACGTAGTGCAAGAACACGTTCGAAAGTAACGGTGATAAAACCGCACCTTGCGGCGCGCCCTTGCCGGTATCACTCCAAGCGGTATCTTCGATGATCCCGGCGTTGAGCCACTTTTGGATCAGGCGAACGATACGCTTGTCTCCGACGCGATGCTCAATGAACTTCACTAACCAGTCACGGTCGAGATTGTCAAAGAAGCCTTCGAGGTCGGCGTCCAATATCCAGTTCACTCGCTTTTCGGAGATCGCAACATACAATGCATCAAGAGCTTGATGCTGGCTGCGATGCGGCCGGAAGCCGTAGCTGAAACCGAGAAAGTCTTCCTCGTAGATGCATTGGAGAACCTCGCGGACCGCGTGCTGGACGACCTTGTCTTCCAGAGACGAGATCCCCAGCGGACGCTGGCGTCCGTCTGCTTTCTCAATGTATACCCGCTTGGATGGCTTCGCCCGGAAGGCTCCGCGGTGAATGCGGCCGTGAAGATCGTCGATACGGTCTTCCAGGCCTTGCTCGTATTCGTGCCATGTTACTTGGTCGACGCCGACGGCTGCGGACTTCTTGAGCTGGTAAAAGCTCGAAGTCAGCAATTCGACACCCACGTGGTGTAGCAGGGCAGTGAACTTGAGCTCGCGGTTCGCATGAGCCGCGTTACGCACACCGAGCAATCCGCGTGACCTTCGATGTTCCGGCTTCAGTGTCCGGTCGAGGTTAGATTGATCGATGTTCCTCCTTGCTGACTCCCTTCCCTCGGCCGACTCCGCAGACGATCCAGCTTGATCATCTTTGTTCGCCGGATTCAGCGGTACTATGGAGTCATCTGACTTCCCACGAGCGTTCATGTCCGTGTTACCTCCTGAGGAGTTTTCGGACCGCTGCGAGCGACTTCCTCTCGCAGGCTCGTGGGATCTCCCGGTTCTCGTGTTTGAAGTTTCCACCCATGCTCCAGGTCTTCGACTCCGCCGCGTCCAGCCAAGTCTTGCCAATAGCGGCCTGGCTGATGTTGCCTTCCACGGGCTAAAGCGTGTCGGCACATCGGGACTCCCTGCTTTCGGAGCTCAATTGCTGGGCCTAGGTGTACCCCTGCCGTTACCACACCCACGATGTTACCATCGTCAGCGTACGACTCAGGGCCAGCGTACCTGGCTAGGATTTCGCTGTAAGGCTCTTTCATCCTCTACTCCAAACCGGTTTATCCCGGCGATTTCTTAGCCGCGGTTTAAACCGGGCGAAAACCGTGGCTAACGCCATTCGGCTAATCAAAAGTAACGCTGTCCAACTGCGGGTGAAAGCGAACAAAGGTACCAAATCCGTCATAGGAACCTTCG
>CALAZQ010000152.1 GCA_937926325.1 uncultured Planctomycetaceae bacterium
GTGCAGTTCAAACTCGGTCAGCGGCGTCACCGTGATGGCGGTGAGATGGGCAGCCAGCCACGCCAACAGACGGGACGTTTGGGCGTCGTTGGCGTAAAGCGAAAACAGAATGCTGGTGTCGGCGGAGGTCACCATCCGCCGCCGGCTTCCCGCAGGATCGCTGCCGACTCTTCTGCCGTCAGTTGAGCGGCTTTCGAGCGGTCGCGCCGAAACGCTGGGCTCTGCGACCAGTCAATCTGGTCAGCCGCGGGGTCCGGCTCCGGCACCAGGCGGGCAACGGGCTTGCCGCGGCGGGTAATCACGATTTGTTCGCCCGCGCGAATCCAACGCAGCGGACTCAAATAGCGGTTTCGGAGGTCGCGAACGGTGGCGGTTCTCATGCGCTCCTTTGTTGTCGCACACAGAAACGGCGTCAAGGGCAAAGGGTAGGACGGGCAACAGCACATTCGCAAGCGTCTCGCCCGCCTGCAACAGCCCAACACTCGAGTTCGGCACCAGGTTGGGGCCACGTCACCGACTCGCCCGTCTTGGTCAAAGATAAAAGGTGAAACAGAGCCGGCTCAAGCAGAGATTTTCGTCCGCTGCGCAGACCGACTCCGATTAGCATCCTCAGCCGGAATGCGATCGACCGGCATTCCCCGCGCCGGCTCCAGCGGTTCGCCAAAGATGCGCCAGGACCTGGTTTCGCGTGGTCGAAGCCATCCTCTTCTTCTTCCGCGTGCGAACCTCCGGCTCGAAGAAAGCCGGCTCCTGTCGGCCGTCGACAATCAGCCGGATATCACCACCTACAGCTCGGGCATACCAGCGAAAACTCTGCACCCACCCGTGACAGCAGCTTCGCCCAGGCAATACGCGACGTGTCATGATGGCACGACTTTCCATTAACGGTTCCAGTCGGACCGCAGTAGTCGCCACCCGAGGCAGTTGAGAGACGAGCGTGCTCGCCCGTCTTCTCGTCCCGCTGCTTGCTAATATGCCCGCTGGCAACCGCCGTGACCGCTGGCCGCAGCGGGTTATTCGGGGCAAGCCCCATGTGAAATCGCTGTCGGTGTGCCGCCGGGGCGGTGTGATCAGCGGTGCCACTCCGCCCTCAACCAACAGAAAAAAAGAGTCCTGACACCTTTCTGTCTGGCGTAATCGTCACAAAAGATGGCGACTTTCTAGCGAGAGACGTTTTTGGCCGATCGATGAGCCAGCGAAGGTACGGGCCTGACTACCCCCGCTGACGACCACCCCATGCCGAAACAAAGCCCCCCGCAAGTTCGCTACGCACCGGCCATGCAGCTGCCGCCGTATGCGTACGTCCCCGGCCACGGCCTCCCGCACCCGGTGAACAACCCTGACGGCCATCTTGCCAGCAGGCGGGAGTCGTCCCAGGTACCACCAATCGCCGGCGCCACACTCGCCGCCCTGCCGGCCGATCCTGATGCCCTCCGCCACGCCCTTGCAGCCGTGCTCGTCGAGAATTCCGAGTGGCTGTACGCCGTTGACCTGTTCAATTCCGGCTTTTACTGGGAGGCCCACGAGTGCTGGGAACAGTTCTGGCACGCCTTGGGCCGCACCACTCCGGCGGCCAGGTTTACGCAGGGGCTTATTCATCTTGCCGCCGCCGCTGTGAAGGTCCGTGAAGGCCGGCCGGCTGGGGTCACGTCACACACACAGAGGGCTCGCGACCTCATGAGTGAAATCTGGGCGGTGACTGATGACGCTGAGGCATCGGGCGGGCGTGGCAGCCTTGGGCTCACGCCAGAAAGCATTGTCGCGGTGCATGCCGAACTGAAAAGCTACACGCCAGCGTGCTGGCATACGTCGAGGTGCCCCGCGGTCAAGGTTCTGGCGGCTGAACTGCGGGTTGGGGATTGAGAGGAGCATTCGGACCGCGGGCAAATGACAGGAATCTCGGGCCGCAGCTTTCTCAAAGTCATTGACACGTTCCGCCGCAGCCACTTGGCCACCTTCTTCATCGGCTCGAGCGTCCGCCGCATCGCCTTGGCCCGGCAGGCGTCGAGGAATCTTCCAGCCCACGTGGCGAATTCCGCGACCCCACGCCACCGCTACCGTCGCCCGCGGGTTGGAAAGTTTTCGGGAATCACGAAGTCGTCGGTGAAACTGCCGTCGGGCTCTTGAATCAGTTCGAGGGCTTCGATCGGTGGCAGTTCGATGTTGCCCTTCTCGATCAGGGCGGTGAGCGTCTTCGGGGAGACGAGCCTCAGGTTGGGAAGCGAGAGCGAACCCGATGAGGCGGCCAGCGTCTTGGCGACCTCGACCGCGGCGGGAGTCTCGAAGC
>CALAZQ010000153.1 GCA_937926325.1 uncultured Planctomycetaceae bacterium
CGGCGAGCTTTACCGGCGGCCGGGAACTCGGCGGCTATCTCGCCGTCAGCCGCGACGCCGCCGAGGCCTTCGTGCAGAATCTCTTTCACGCCGTCGTCAAACAGCCAGTCCGGGCCTGGGGGCCCGATACCCTCGACCGGCTCGTCGACGGTTTCATCGCCGATGACTATTCGATTCGCAAACTCCTCGTCGAGATCCTGCTGGTGGCCACGACCCCAGCCGTCCCCGTCCCGGCTGCCTAGGGCTATGCCAGGTGCGGGTTGCGGCAGCGGAGACAAGGAAAGCGGCCAAAGTCGCTGAAAAGCTCAGAAAACCATCTTTTTCGTTAGTCGGGCTTGGGTTTTCGGGGATATGCATGCGAGAAAACCATGTCTACTGGCGTCACGGCCCCCACCGAGCCGACATGGACTCTCTGCACCGCGATATCCACTACATTGCCCTAACCGGTCACAGCCCGTTGAACAAGCCAGCTCGCACCACCGCCGCCATTCCCCTGCCGCTAGAGTCGTCCTCGCCGACAGCTCAGCAGGGCATGGCCGCCGAGCTGCAGCGGACCGCGGCCCGCCGGTTGTGGTGGATCGCGGTTGCCATGCTGGCGGCTCTTGGCAGCGTGGTGGCCGATGGACCAGCTGCTGCCGCCGACGCCCCGCAGGTGCAGCTCGACGGCTCGCACCGGCAGCTGCTCGAGGCCCACTGTTTCAGCTGCCACGGCGACGACGAGCCCTCGGGCAATGTCCGACTCGATGACCTCGGCTTCACGATCGACTCGGTAGCCGCCGCCGAGCGGTGGCAGAAGGTGCTCGGCGTGCTCAATGCCGGCTCAATGCCACCGGAGGATGAGCCGCAACTGCCGGCCACCGCCAAGGCCAATCTGGTTGATGACTTGGCTCACACCATGGTGGCCGCCCGCAAGAGTCTGGCCGACCAACAGGGCCGGATCGTGATGCGGCGGCTCAACCGCCGCGAATATGCCGGCACCCTGAAGGCGCTGCTCGGCGTGGCGATCAACGTGGCCGAACTGCCGGCCGACACCGGCAACGGCAGCTTCGACACCGTCGGCTCAAACCTGTTCATGTCGGCCAATCAGTTTGAGCAGTACCGGGCGTTGGGCCGGGAGGCGATTGAAGAGGCACTCGCCCGAGCCCAGGGCCGGGGCCGCAGCGAGCGGCAGCGATATGAGGCCGAGGAAGGCCTGCGGAAACTGGTGAAGGTCATCCACGAACAACGGGAGGGCCGCGAACGGGCCCGCCGCTGGGTGCAGGCCTTCGACGAGGCGGCGGCCCGACCGGAGAACGCCGAGATTGTGGCGACGCTTCGCAAGCAGGCCCGCAACGAAGGCGAGCTGCGAAGAATGTGGAACAAGGTTCCGGGGGCCCCATCACCCGTTGCCTACGGCTTTGGACTGCGGTTCACCGACGCCATCGGGAGTCCTGCCGACAAGGCGCATAACGCCCTCAGCGTCTATCACCTGCCTTACCACGAATATGCCTTGGAATTCCCTGGACTCGGAACCGGAGCCTACCTGGCCTATAAGTCAATCCATCCGAATGTTCTCGACAACTCATACGTCTCGATGCTGGTGCCCTTCAACTGGCCGCCGGGTGACTTCGTGATGCGGGTTCGGCTGGCGGCCAACAAGCACGCCACCCCGGAACGGCGGTTTGTGGAACTCGGCCTGCATCCCCGGTCGGGTCAGGTGCTGGCCACCCATGAGGTGACCGGGACGCTGGAAAACCCTCAAGTGATTGAGCTGCCGCTCACCTTCACGCGTCAGCACACCGAGCGGGGTGACCGAACGCTGTTTGTCCGCGAGAAGGCCAGCCAGGACACCAACGAGCAGTCCTACGGCAAGATCGCCGCTGGCCGGAAGAAAAACGGCAAAGGCCCCGACTACTGCATCTGGATCGACTGGATCGAGATCGAACGGGTGGCCGCCAGCGAGCACCAGCCTCGGGGGCTGTCATTACTCGAGGCCATGTTCGCCAGCCCGACAGCCCCTGACCGCGAGCAGCTGCGGGCCGACCTCAAGGCCTTCTGTCTCGAGGCCTTCCGCGGCAGCCCGCCCCCCGACAGCTTTCTCGACAAACTGTTGGCATTGTATGAACTGCAGATGCGCAACGGCGGCAAGCACCCCGATGCCCTCAAAGACACACTCTCGGTCGTGCTGGCGGCGCCGATGTTTCTCTATCTGGCTGAGCCGGCTGTCGATGGCAGCAAGCGGTCGCTGACCCAGCCGGAACTGGCCAGTCGGCTGGCCTACTTTCTCTGGGGAGCGCCGCCCGACGACGAACTGGCCAGCCTGGCCGCGGCGGGTGAACTGACCGACCCGCTGGTGCTGGCCAGCCAGGTTGAGCGGCTGCTCGACGACCCCCGGTCGGCCGGCTTCCTCGAGCCCTTTGTCTATCAGTGGCTGGGCCTGCACCGGTTTGACTTCTTCGAGGTCGACCGGCGGCGGCATCCGGAGTTCGACGACAGCGTGCGGCTGGCAGCCAAGCGGGAAGTTTTTGAAACCGTCGGCCATCTGCTGGCGACCAACGGCAGCCTTCGCGACCTGCTGGCAGCCGACTCGTGCGTGATCAACAACGTGCTGGCCCGCTTCTATGGTATCGAGGGCGTCAGCGGCGATCAGTTCCGCCCCGTGCCGCTGCCGCCAGACTCACCCCGCGGGGGGCTGCTCGGGATGGCGGCGGTGCACTTCATGGGGGGCAACGGCAGCGAGACCAGCCCGGTCGAGCGGGGCGCCTGGGTGCTGCGGAAACTGCTCGACGATCCGCCGCCGCCAGCCCCGGCCAACGTGCCGGCGATCAGCCGGCTGGCCGACAAGCTGGTGACGACTGCTGAGCGGCTGCGGCTGCATCAGGAAGAGCCCCAGTGCGCCAGCTGCCACCGCCGCATCGACCCGATCGGCCTGGGACTGGAGAACTTCGATGCCGTCGGCCGCTGGCGGACCGAAGACAGCGTTCACTCGGCCGACAAGAAAACGACCAAAAATTGGGCGATCGATCCGGCCGGGACCCTGCATGGCGGCCCGGCCTTTGCCGACTTCTTCCAGTTGCGGGCCATCATCGCCAGCCAGCCCGAGGCCTTTGCCCGGGGATTCAGCCGGGCACTTGCCGAATATGCCCTCGGCCGGCCGTGTGGCTTCAGTGATGAGCCGCTGCTGGACGACATGGTGCTGAGGGCGGCCACCAAGAACTATCCGATCCGGGAACTGTTTCAGGCACTCGTGGCCAGCGAGGCGTTCCACACCAAGTAGCGGCCGCCGCGTCGCGCCATGATTCGTGAGAAGAGCCATAGGAGCCAACATGTTCCACCCAATCAACCGCCGACACATCCTGAGGGCGGGTGGTTCGCTCGTCGCCCTGCCCTTTCTGCCGTCGCTCGGTTTCCGCCGGTTTGCCCGGGCGGCTGAGCCGGCCGCCGCCAAGCGGCTGGTCTTCCTGGGCTTTGGCTGGGGCGTGACCAACGAGTCGTGGTACCCCAACATCAACACGCCGGGCCCCGGCTATCAGCTGCCCCCGGGCCTGGCTCCGCTGGCCCGGCACCAGGCCGACTTCACGGTGGTGCAGGGGCTGTGGCACAAGTTCTCGGACGAGGGCCACTGGGGCAGCACGATGTGGCTGACCGGGGCCAACCGCTACGCCCAGCCAGGGCAGAACTTTCACAACAGCATCTCGGCCGATCAGGTGGCCGCCGCCCAGCTTGGCCTGCAGACGCGGTTCGACTCGCTGCCGCTCAACAGCGGCGAGCGGGGCGATCCCTCCGGCCACGGGCCGGGCCTGTCGATGGCATGGGATGCCCGGGGCAAGCCGGTCGGGGGTGTCAACGGCCCGGTCGCCGCCTTTCACCGCCTGTTCTCGGACGACAAGAC
>CALAZQ010000154.1 GCA_937926325.1 uncultured Planctomycetaceae bacterium
TGCGGTCATAGACCGAGTCAAAGCGGTCGGCATTGGCATAGGCATGGCCCCGGCGATAGTCATCTCGCTCGTACATATATGGCCCGAGAAAGGGGGTGCCGTCGAGTCGTGGGTCTGGCTCGATGCCGGCTAGCGACAGCGTAGCGGGCCCAAAATCAATAAAACTGACCACCCGCTGGTTCCGGCTGCCGGCATTCTGGCCATCCGGGTATCGGACGATCAGGGGTACCCGAGTCCCGGTATCGAAGCACGAGCGTTTGCCCCGCGGCAGGCCGACACCATGGTCGCTGAAAAAGATCACGACGGTGTTCTCAAGCAGCCCGTCCTGTTCCAGTTCTGCAAGTCGCTGGCCTACCCAGGTGTCCATTTCGGCGATGTTGTTGTAGGTGCGGGCAACGGCGTCCCGGACGTTGGGCGTGTCGGGGTAGAAGGGAGGCAGCGGCACATCCTCGGGGGCAACCACCTGCGGCCGTCGCTTGGCCTTCGGAAAGGCCTGGCTCTCGTGTGTGCCACCGTGATTGAACACCGCAAAGAAGGGCTGGCCCTCCGTCCGGTTCTTCCAGTGAGCTTTGCCACTCGACTCATCCCAGACGGTGACCGGGTCCTTGAACTGGTAGTCCTTCTTCGAATTGTTGGTGCAGTAGTAGCCGGCGGCGCGAAGGTGTTCGGGGAAGCAGCGGACGAAGGCTGGCGGCAGGCCTTCGTAGCCGGGAATGTCCTTGTAGGCTACTGGATTCTTGGCGACGGCTGCCTTGCTCGGGTTGCGATTCCGCATCTGCATGGTGCCGATGCGGGTGCAGAACATGCCGGTGATCAGCGAGGAACGGGCCGGGGCACAGACCGGTGAGGTGGCAAAGGCGTTGTCGTAGACAACCCCCTCGCCGGCGAGCCGGTCGAGGTTGGGCGTCGGCACGGTGGTGTCGCCGTAGGGGCCGATCCACGGGCTCATATCCTCGACCGAAAGCCAGAGGATATTCAGCCGCTGGGGGCCGGGTTCGGCGGCAATTGTCGCTGTGGTTGAGACCAGCACGCCCAGAAGCAGGACGGCACGCAGGTGGTGACGGGGGAGAAGCATGAGAATTATCCCGAGGGAAAGGTGAGGCCGGTGGGATACGTCTGGGCCGCCCCCGGCGTTATCGAGCGGCTGCAGCGGCTGTCCCGATCGCTGTGGTAAAAGAATAACGATATTCGTTGGTCTGGCGCGAGACCGCTCAATTTCCAATCGACAATTCTCCAAAATCTGCTCGCCGCAGAATAGTGCTCATGTCGCTCAATCTTGCCGAATATCGAGTAACCGTGACCGGGGGGGCAGGCTTTCTCGGCCAGGCCGTACTGGAGCGGCTTGCTGCCCGCGGGGTCACCGAGGTCGCGGTGCCCAGGCGGAGTGAGTACGACCTTGTGCATGAGGCCGATACCAGTCGCATGTACGACGATTTGCAGCCGGATGTGGTGCTCCATCTGGCCGGCGAGGTCGGTGGCATCGGGGCCAATCGGGCGAACCCTGGCCGCTATTTTTATGCCAACATGGCGATGGCCCTGAATCTGATTGAGCAGGCCCGGGCCCGGGGGATTCGCAAGTTTGTGCAGGTGGGCACGATCTGTGCCTACCCGAAGTTCACACCCGTGCCCTTCCGCGAAGACGACCTCTGGAACGGTTATCCCGAAGAGACCAACGCACCCTATGGTGTCGCCAAGAAGGCGGCGCTGGTCATGCTTGATGGCTACCGCCGGCAGTACGGGCTGGCGAGCAGCTATCTGCTGCCCGTCAATCTCTATGGGCCCCGCGACAACTTCGATCCTGAAAGTTCGCACGTCATCCCCGCGCTGATCCGGAAGTGCGAGACGGCCCGGCTGGAGGGCCGCGACCACATCGACTGCTGGGGAACCGGCTCGGCGAGCCGTGAGTTTCTTTACGTTGACGATGCCGCCGAGGGAATGGTGCGGGCGGCTGAAGTGATGGAGGAACCCGAGCCGATCAATCTGGGTACGAATCGGGAGATTTCAATCCGGGAGCTTGTCGGCCTGATCGCAAAGCTCGTCGGCTTTGAGGGGGAGATTCGCTGGGATTCGTCCAAGCCAGATGGCCAGCCCCGCCGGTGCCTCGATGTGACCCGGGCTCATGAGCAGCTTGGCTGGGCGGCAGCGGTGCCCTTCGAGGAAGGGCTGCGACGAACCATCGCCTGGTGGCGGACCCAAGGGGTAGGAGACTGAACAACTTGGCTCCGGGCGAATTCGTGGCGGCTGCAAGCCCGGGGCGATTCATGGGTTTTTGAGACTTTCCAAGATCTCGCAGAACCTACGCCCACCGCACCCGATTGGAGTCGCCGGGGCCTTTGTGGCCACAGAACGAAACCTCGAGACCGAGGGCCCGGGCGACCGCCGCCTTGGTCAGGGCGGCACGGTCGGCGGCTGCGG
>CALAZQ010000155.1 GCA_937926325.1 uncultured Planctomycetaceae bacterium
CAACAGCCTGACCAGCGCCATGGTGATGCAGGAGGGGAAGCCGCGGGATGCCTTCGTCCTAGGCTCTGTCTGAAAACTCAGTACCTGGCTTCGAGCGGCTCATTTACCCTCTGGCTGCGTCCGGCTCCATCGCCAGATCTGCAAATCTGGCTGCTTCGCCGTCCTTGCCAGAGGCCAAAGCAGCTCGCTCTCGGGCCAACGGTAGCCTTTTCAGACAGAACCTAGTCCGGGGCGAGTACGACAAGCGGGGTGACAAGGTTGAGCCGGGGCTACCGGCCTTTCTGCCGCCGTTGCCGGAGGGGCAGCGGGCCGACCGGCTGTCCCTCGCTCGCTGGATCGTCTCCCGCGACAACCCGCTGACGGCGCGGGTCTGGGTGAACCGCATCTGGGAACGGTTCTTTGGGGTTGGGCTGGTGAAGACCAGTGAGAATCTCGGCAACCAGGCCTCCTACCCGAGCCACCCGGCTCTCCTCGACTGGCTGGCTGCCGAGTTCATGGACACCGGCTGGGATATGAAGCGATTCATCAAGCTGCTGGTCACGAGCCGGGTCT
The DNA here is from genome assembly GCA_937926325.1 of uncultured Planctomycetaceae bacterium. Classification (GTDB taxonomy): domain Bacteria; phylum Planctomycetota; class Planctomycetia; order Pirellulales; family UBA1268; genus UBA1268. Next base: position 553 of record CALAZQ010000155.1, read on the forward strand.
ACCGGCAGGCCTCCACCGTCGTGCCTGAAGCTCTGGAGCAGGATCCCGAGAACCGGCTGCTGGCCCGCGCTCCGCGGATTCGGCTGCCGGCTGAAATGGTGCGTGACACGGCGTTCGCCGCTGCCGGTCTGCTGGTCCCGACGATCGGTGGGCCGAGTGTCCGGCCTTGGATGCCCGATGGGGTCTGGGATGAGACCAGCAAGTACGGCAACCTGCGGGGCTACAAGCCGGCCACCAACGATGATCGTTATCGCCGCAGCATGTACACGATCTGGAAGCGGACGGCCGCCCCGCCCACCATGCTGCTGTTCGACGCCCCTAACCGTGAAACCTGCACGGTGAAGCGGTCACGGACCAACACGCCGCTGCAGGCCCTTGCGCTGCTCAACGAGACCACCTTTATCGAGGCCGCGCACGGCCTGGCCAAGCGGATGCTGGCTGAAGGTGGCAGCCAGCCGGCTGAGCGGATCGGCTATGGCTTCCAACTGGTGCTGGGACGTTCCCCGACACCGGCCGAACAGTTGACGCTGGTGAGCGGGCTGGCAGCCGACCTTGCCACCTTTGCGGCCGATCCGGAAGCGGCAGCACGGCTGGCAGACGTTGGCATCGTGCCCCGGCCGGAGGGCGTGTCACTGCCTGAATACGCGGCCTATACCCTGGCGGCCAACGTGCTTTTGAACCTCGATGAATTCGTGATGCGGGAGTAATGCCATGAACCCACTGCAAACCCTGCAGCTGCAGGACCGTCTCAACCGCCGGGTCTTTCTGGGCGGGGCAGGGGGTGGCCTCGGCTATGCGGCGCTCGCCTCGCTGATGCAGCCAGCGACAGTCCAGGCGGCAACCACCACCACTGGTCCGCTATTTCCGAACTTCCCGCCGAAGGCCAAGCGGATCATCTATCTGTTTCAGTCGGGGGCGCCATCGCAGATGGATCTGTTTGACCCGAAGCCGCAGCTGGAGAAACGCCGCGGTGAGGATCTGCCGGCGTCGATCCGGCAGGGGCAACGGCTGACGACGATGACCAGCGGCCAGAAGAGTTTTCCGGTCGCTCCGTCGATGTTCTCTTTCGCCCAGCATGGCGAAAGCGGCATGTGGTTCAGCGACCTCGTGCCCAACATCGCCCGGCATGCCGATCGCTGGTGCATGGTCCGCTCGATGTACACCGAGCAGATCAACCACGACCCGGCCATCACCTTCTTCCAAACGGGCCACCAGCTGGCCGGTCGGCCGAGCATCGGGTCCTGGCTGAGCTATGGCCTCGGCAGCGACAATGCCGACCTGCCCGCCTACATCGTGCTGACCAGCTTCGGATCCGGGCGGACCGACGATCAGCCGCTCTACGATCGGCTCTGGGGGGCGGGCTTCCTGCCCAACCAGCATCAGGGCGTTCGCTTTCGCAACACCGGAGATCCCGTGCTCTACCTGGCCGACCCGCCCGGCGTCGACCGGGCCCTTCGGCGGGCGACGCTCGACCGGATCGCGGCGCTCAATAGCGGCCGGGCCGCGGCCATTGGCGACCCCGACATCGCCGCTCGCACGGCCCAGTATGAAATGGCCTTCCGGATGCAGGCGAGCGTCCCGGAGATCGTCGACTTTGCCGACGAGCCCAGGCATGTGCTCGATTCCTACGGACCGGATGTCCATCGGCCCGGTAGTTATGCCTTCAACTGCCTGCTGGCCCGACGGCTCTCGGAGCGGGGGGTGCGATTCGTCCAGTGCTTCCACATGGGCTGGGATCACCACGGCGGATTACCGAAGGCGATCAAGGGCCAGGTGAAGGACACCGACCAGGCGACCGGGGCGTTGCTCGACGATCTGCGGCAGCGGGGGCTGCTCGATGAGACGCTGATTGTCTGGGGGGGCGAGTTCGGCCGGACGATCTATTCGCAGGGCACGCTGACCGAAACCACCTACGGCCGCGATCATCATCCCCGCTGCTTCACGATGTTGCTAGCGGGGGCGGGTGTTCGGGGCGGCCTCACCTGGGGGGCGACCGACGACTATTGCTACAACATCGTGACACCCGATCAAAAGGTGCACGTGCATGATCTCAATGCCACCATCCTGCACCTGCTGGGCATCGATCATCTG
>CALAZQ010000156.1 GCA_937926325.1 uncultured Planctomycetaceae bacterium
ACGAAAAGCTGAAGTCCCGCCTGCTGGCCGACGGTCAGGTTTTGGCATGGCCGCCCACGGGTGTTCCCACCTCAGGAGCGGTGCCGAGGACGATCGTCCGCGCAGGCAGCCTGCCGGGAATCGTGCTGGATGACGACAAGGCCGAATACCGGGGGGCGTGGACGACCAGTAACCGACAGCCTTCGCCGGTCGGAGCCAGCTATCGGCACGACGACAACAAGGGCCGAGGCGAGAAGGTCGCCACGTTCACTGCGACGATTCCCAAAGCGGGTGAATACGAAATCCGGCTCCTGTTCACGTGGCACGAGAACCGATCATCGCGGACGAAAGTCACGGTGACGGGAGCCGACGAAGAGAAGACGGTTTGGATCAACCAGCGCAAGCCGGCGATGAAGGATCGGGTTCCCAATGCGCTGGGAATCTTTCGATTCCATGCTGGCGCGAAGGCGAGCGTCAGCGTGTCCAACGAAGGCGCGGATGGTTATGTCGTCGTCGACGCCTTGCAGATTCTGCCCGCCGAACTGGCTCGGGAAGAACGCGACGGCAAACGGCCCTCTGGCTACGCTCGAATGAAGATGGAGGCAAACCCCGTCCTGCGGAGCAACCCGCTGGCAGCCCGGGTCGCATTCTCACCGTTGGCAAAGCAAACCCGTCCCACCAAGGGGGGCGATACCGGCACGAAACGGTCGGCCGAACCGGTGCACCTCAAGCAGGCCGCGACCGCGGCGGAGGTTGCCGGAAAGGCGTTTGATGTTGTGGTGATCGGCGGGACTGGCGGTGGCGTTGCCTGTGCGGTTCGGGCGGCCCGTGAAGGCTGCGGTGTACTTCTCGTCCAGCACAACAGGCATGTCGGCGGCATGATGACCAATGGGCTGATGCAATGGGACGCCCTCTATGGTGGCCCGCGGTCACCGCTGTTCTCGGAAATGCTCCAGAACATCGAACGCTATTACATCGAAACATTCGGCCGTGATTCGACCGCTCATCAGACGATTCGCTGCACGCACGAGCACTATCCGATCAGCTGGGCCGAGCCCCACGTCGCCGAGCGTGAATACAACCGCCTGCTCGCGGCGGAAGCGAACATCACGCTGCTGCTTGATCATTACCCGACGGCGGTGGCCAAGGAAGGACGGCTGATTCGCAGTGTCGCACTGCGGACGCGAAGCAACACCGCTCCGCTGACCGTCCGCGGCACCACCTTCATTGATGCGACCTATGAGGGCGACCTGTTCGCAGTCGCGGGTGTCGGCTATCGGGTCGGCCGCGAGGCTCGGGATGAATACGGCGAACCGCACGCTGGCAAGGTGTTCACCAACATCGACCATTCCCCACCAGCGAGCGTGAAGCGTCAGGGGCTGAACATCCGCAGCTACGGAGGACGCCAGGGGAGCATCGACCCCGCCAGTCCCTTCACCGCCGATGGTGCGGTTCAGGCCTACAACTATCGCTTCTGCGTGACGTCTGATCCGGCCAATCGGATCCCCATTCCAAAACCGGTGGCCTACGACCGCGAACAGTACGTCAACTATCACCGCAAGTACATCGCTAAACCCAACGGCCCAAACCACAAGTCACACGTCAACAGCCCCATTCTGCCGGGGAAAAATCATGACTACCCTGATGGTGACTGGGAGACCCGCGACCGGATCACGCGGCAACACCTTGAGTTTGGGCTGGGCCTGATGTGGTTCCTGCAGCACGATGAATCGATTCCGCTTGCGCGACGCAGGAACTTCCAGATCTGGGGGCTTCCCAAAGACGAATACGCCGACAACGGCCATGTGCCCTATGAGATGTATGTCCGGGAGACCCGCCGCATCGTCGGCCGACACGTCCTGACCGAGCACGACGGCAGCCTGGCGGCCGGCCATGGCCGAACGCCGATTCACCCGGACAGCATCGCCATCACCGACTGGTACATGGATTCGCACTCCTGCACCACCGACAGCCGCCCCGG
>CALAZQ010000157.1 GCA_937926325.1 uncultured Planctomycetaceae bacterium
TGCAGATTCCTGACACGCGAACGACCCATATCATGGATGTGAAGAAACCCCTTGCCGCGGCCGCTTTCGCCGTCGCGATCCTCACAGCTTCTCCTCACGTCAAAGCCCTGGCGCCGAAGGCAGAAACAGAAGCTCCACCCCCACTCATGCTCGCCGGCGACTGGGTACCGGAAGACCCGCACCAGATCGACTACGCGAAAATTCCGCGGGTCGAGGCCGAACACAGCATCATCAGTGACGTCCGCGACCATGCTGGTACGCGGGTTCAACAACACGCATATCTGGCCCGTCATGACGGCTGCTTCTGGGCGATGTGGAGCGATGGTCCCGGGGGCCTGAGACGTGGCGTCACGCCAGAACAACACCGCAATGTCGTGCCTGCGCACGATATGGCGGGCACTCGCGTTTCCTATGCCACGAGCAGGGATGGCTTGCACTGGACCAAGCCCGCCGATCTCTCAGGCCCGCCCCGGCAGAAGGGCTTTGGGTGGATCGCCCGCGGTTTCTGGAACCGCGACGGCGACCTTTTGGCTCTTGCCAGCCACTTTGACGCACCGGGATACGCGGGCCTCGGGCTGAGCCTTGAAGCCTTCCGTTGGAACGGTGCCACATGGATGCCGCATGGCACGGTACTCGATGACTCCATGAATAACTTTCCCCCGAAGCGTCTGCCGACGGGCGAATGGATGATGACCCGTCGCGATCACCAGAGACAAGTCTCCGTCATGATCGGCGGAACGAAGTCCTTTGACGACTGGCAGATCCATCCCCTTGCCGCCTACAACGGCAACGGTCGGCCCGAAGAGCCGTATTGGTACATCCTGCCCGATGGCAAAACGATCACCGGCCTGATCCGTGACAACGAACGGTCGAAGTTTCTGCTTCGCACCTTTTCCAGCGACAATGGCAAGACGTGGAGCGAGATACGCCGCACCAATTTCCCGGACGCCACCAGCAAGTTTTTCGTGCATCGCACCAGCCGTGGCTATTACGTAATGGTATCCAACTCAAATCCCCGCAACCGCGACCCGCTAACACTTGCGATCAGTCAGGACGGCGTCGTTTTCACCAAGCTCTTCTGGCTGATTGGCGGTCGTCACGTCGACTATCCCCACATCGTCGAGCATAACGGGCATCTGCTGGTCGCCTTCTCAGGAGCGAAGCAGACGATGGAAGTCTTGAAAGTGTCGCTTGACGATTTGGATCGCCTGCAGATGCCCGAGTCTGTCGAATGAAACAGACCTCATCACTCTGGCAAACAAACACCACAGCAGTCGCCATACCGTGACGGCAACCGCCTGCCTGACACTCAAGGCAGGAGTTCTCCGCAGTAGTCTTTCAATTCGGCAGCCTCTGGTCACCCACGCTTTCCAAGCAGATCCATTGATGATCCAGCGACACACGGCCAGCTCGTGGCAGAAAAATCATTCGCGAGCTTGTTGTTCTGGCCAAAAACAGATCAGCCGACTCGCTGGCAGAACTGATGGCGGTCAACCCACACTTGCCGAACGGAACACACATCAACGGAGATGCCGGCCCACAATTGCGAGTCGGTGTCTCCGTTGGGTTCTGGGACTCAGCGTCTTGTTCTCAGCCGCCGCTCGTGGCAGCGAGACTACACGGCCGAACATTGTCTTCATGATGGCCGACGATCTCGGCTACGGGCACCTTGGATGTTACAGCCAGCAAAAAATCCGCACGCCACATATCGACCGGATGGCAGCCGAGGGAATGCGATTTACCGACATGTATTCCGGCTGCTGCGTCTGTGCGCCATCACGAAGCGTTCTGATGACGGGTCGGCACGGTGGCCATACCGCGGTGCGGGGCAACATTGGCGGATTCCCCCTCGCACCCGAAGATATCACCATCGCCGAGGCCCAGCATCCTCGTGTTGTCGCCGAACTCAATCAGCGGCTGAACGATTCCCGCAAAAACCTCACCCGCAGACTGAACCGCCGCGGCCACCTGGGCGACCGTTTCAATAAGCCGGATCGACCCAATCACCGCAGATGATGTCATCGTGCCAAATCTCATGGTCAAGTCAGAAGCCAACCCCCGATTGCAGCAACCACCCACAGCATCTGCGGACTTCAGGTGGAACTGGCGAAGGCCTGCCAGCTGCCCGCGCCAGGCTGCTCCTGCCTGGTTTTGGCGGCTGCTGCTTGGTCTGATGGTCTTGCCGGCGGTGGTCGGCTGCGGTTCACAGTCTGAGTTCCCCTCACAGCCAATCGTGCTGATCTGCCCCTGGTCACCGGGCGGCGGCACCGACCGAGTTTGTCGGCAGATTGCCGCGCAGCTGAGTCAGTCGCTGGGCGTCCCCGTCAACGTGGTCAACGCCACCGGCGGTGGTGGGGTGACCGGCCACACCCGTGGCGCGGTCGCCCGGCCTGATGGCTACACGATCACGATGGCCACCGTCGAACTCAACATGCTGCACTGGCGGGGACTGACTACGATCTCACCCGACAACTTTGAACCGCTGGCCCTCTGCAATCGTGACGCCGCGGCAGTTTTCGTTCGCAGCGACTCCCCCTGGCAGACCCTCGCCGACCTCGAGGCGACCATTGCCAGGGAGCTCGGCCGGCTCCGCGCCAGCGGCAGTGCCCGGGGCAGCATCTGGCATGTCGCGGTCGCCGGCTGGCTGCTGGAGCGGGGGCTGCCGGCCGACTCCATCGCCTGGGTCTCGATCAATGGCTCGGGGCCGTCGCTGCAGGAACTGCTCGCCGGCGGTGTCGACCTGATCTGCTGCTCGGTGCCGGAGGCCCGCGGGCTGCTCGCTGGCGGCGAACTCCGCTGCCTCGGCGTGATGGCCGAGAGCCGGCATCCCCTCACGCCCGATGTGCCGACCTTCCGCGAGGCCGGCTGCGACTGGGTCCTTGGCGGCTGGCGGGGCCTGATGCTGCCGCTTGGAGTGCCGGAGGAGCAGGCCGCCGTGATTCGCGAAGCGGTGCTCGGAACGGTCAAAAGTGATGCCTTTGCCCAGTTCATGGAGACGGCCGGCTTCGACCTCACCATTGGCGGGCCGGCGGCGTTTGA
>CALAZQ010000158.1 GCA_937926325.1 uncultured Planctomycetaceae bacterium
ATCTAGGCAACACCAAACTGCCACGGGCTGATCGGGGAGAGGCCTTCGAACTGCCGGTGCGGACGCCGGTTGAAACTGCCGGGGCCGTTGAACTGAGCCGCGACGCCGAAGGTTTCCTCTACGCCAGTGACAAACCGATCATGGCAGCGAATGGTCACTTCAATCAGGAACGCCTGCCGAGTTTCCGGGTGCTGGCCGCTGAAACGGTTTCGGGCCAAAACCGGCTGCTGATCAACAGCGACAGCGGCCTGTTCCAGCAGGCGTATGACGCCACCTGGACCTTCGCGGGTCTGGTCAATTTTCCCACCCTGGTCAGCCGGATGTCTCCAGAAGCTATCGGTGAGGTGGAGACAGCCTTTGGTGTCGATGTCGATAACAATGGCCGGATTGGCATTCCCCGCACGATTCCGGGGACAGTCATCGAGGCCAACGGGCTGTCATTCGGCGCGCCAAAACCGGCCACGCATCGGCGCCCAAAACCGGCCACCAGGTGGGGGGTATTGAGCGGAAGAATCGTCTTGTTTGAACCTTTTGGCAAGGGGTGCAATCAGTTTGCAGGGGTTGGTCCGGTTGTATCAATGGGTGCTGTGGCTGGTTTCGCCCGCTGATTCCCGGTCGGCGCGGTGGCCGGTTTTGGGGTGGGCGATGGTCCGGTCGCGTGATCGGAATCGTCACCGAGCCGGTTCCGCATTCGATAGCTTCGGCCTTGGAAGGTGATGATCTCAGCGTGGTGGAGGAAGCGGTCGAGGATAGCTGCGGCGCTCGGGACATCGCCGAGGAGCTTGCCCCAATCTTCGAGTGGTCGGTTGCTTGTCATGATGGTGCTTCTGGTCTGATGCCGCCGCATGATGATTTCGAAGAGATATTCGCCGCTGTGTTTGGGGAGCTGCTTCATGCCCATATCGTCGATGATCAGGAGGTCGGGTCGCAGGTAGCGGGCCAGGGTGGCGTCATCGTCGCCGAGGGCTTCCTCGTGGAGAAAGTCACGGACGACGTCGAAGATGGAGCGGTAGAGCGCGGTGTGGCCCTGCTTGATGGCGGCGTAGCCGATGGCTTGGGCAAGGTGGGTCTTGCCGGTACCTGGGGGGCCGATGAGGAGGATGTCACGGGCCTCGCCGAGGAACTTGCAGGTGGCCAGTTCGAAGAGTTGCCTGCGGGGCAGTGCGGCGTTGAACTCCCAGTCGAACTGATCGATGGTCTTGAGGTCACGGAAGCAGGCGAGCTTGGTGCGGCGATCGAGCTTGCGGTGGTCGCGGACGGCGACTTCGTCTTGGAGGACGAGTTCGAGGAACTCCAGATGGCTGAGGCGGCTGGCTTGTGCTTCTTGCAGCCGAACGTCGAGGGAGCCTGCAAGCCCGGAGAGCCGGAGGCAGCGGAGGGTGGAGCGGAGGTGATCGTTCACGAAAGGAGTCTCCTGGGAGAGGGGCGGAACATTCCCGATCCGTCACGTTGACGAATCTGGGAGTAGGCTTGGTGCGTCCGGTGAACAGGAGTCCGGCTCTGCTGAGGAGCATCCTGACGAGCGATACCCGGACCACAGGCATCCGTCGCCCCGCAGGTTCGCGCTCGCGGGGCGACGGTCTTTGCTGTCGGAATGGATGCCTGTGTCATGGCTCCCAAAACCTTCGCCCATGGATGGGCGATCCTGGCGGCGATGGATCGCCCGGGTGACCACGGCGGCATAGTCTTCGAGTGGTCGGATGATTGGATGCTCGGAGAGGAACTCCAGCGGCTGCTGCCGCTCGGCCCGATTCCTGATCAGCTGCCGGAGTTGCGGCAGCCGGTAGCATCGGTTGGCGAGTGCCGTTTCGCAGGCTTTTTCGAGCTCCGCGGTGGTGTGCTTCTTGGTGAGTGCCAAGAGGCCTTGTACGACGCGGTGGCCTTCTATGCCTCTGGCAACGACAACGGCCTCGGCCCAGGCATGTGCCTGCAGGCCGATCGACCGTACCTTGCCGAGCAGATAGGCGATGCCTCGTTCGAGTCCATTGATCTTCGCGGGGTGCAGGTGCCTGGCATTGGTGCTGAAGCGGCCTTGATCGTGCTTGGCATGGATCGCAATCTGCTGCATCCGGTCGTTGAACACCCGCACAGAGCGTCCGTTCCACCGCACCCAGACCTCGCGGCCGAGATATTCCGGCGGCACCGAGTAGTAGGCCTTGGCGACCTCGATATGGCCGTCGCGGCTGACCTTCCGCTTGGCCTCGCGGAAGTTCTCAAAGCGAGTGAGCGGGAGCGGGAGGAGGGCGGTGCGTTCCGCTTCTTCGAAGTGCGCCGCCACCTGCCGCTTGGTCGTCCCATGGATTCTGGTGTCGGCGGTGCTCCGCTCCCAGTTCTCAAGGTGCTGGTTCTGTTCGTCGAGGGTTGGGAATACCCGTCCCTTGAGGGCGTTGTCCTGAACGTAGCTGATGCCCCGCTCGACCTTGCCCTTGTGCCGAGGTGTTCTCGGCTTGGTGGGGAGTGCGATCGTGCCGTAGTGTCGGCAGAAGTCCGCGAACTTCGGATTGAGCTCAGGATCGAACCAGTCGGGCTTGATCACACCGGCTTTGAGGTTGTCGATGACAATCGTGCGAGGCACGCCACCGAAGGACTCGAAGGCGTTCTCCAGGCACCGGATGAAGTCATCGGTTGACTGGGAGAAAACGGCTTCGCTGTACCCTCGTCGTGAGTGCGAGAGGACGACGCGGATGACATGGGTCTTGCGTCGTCTGCGGTCAGGGCCGATGACCGGCGCCCCGGTGCCGAAGTCCACCTGGGCCTCGAAACCGGGCGGGGTCTCCATCCGGCGAAAGGGTACGGGCTTGGCCGCCCCGTGCTTCTTCAAGAGCCGCCGTACGCTGTCATAGCTGACCCCCTCGGCGGCTGGATGTTCGACCCTGAGATCTTGGTGGATTCGCCTGATCGAAAGGCCCCGCCCCCGCTGCTCGAGTAGCCACTCCAGCCAAGGGCTCGCGTCGCTTGACTGGTGTCGCGGCGGCCCTGTCGACGCTTCGCAGCTGGCCTGAACCAATCCAGTCGGCCCACCAAAACCGGCCACTACC
>CALAZQ010000159.1 GCA_937926325.1 uncultured Planctomycetaceae bacterium
GCCGGCCACCCACCAGGCGGTCATCGACATCGGCTACATCTTCAAGAACCACGCTCGGTTCAAGACCTCGATGGACAAGATGCGAGACGAGGTCATGGCGGCCGAAAATGGCCTCAAGGCTGAGCGGGACCGGATCAACGGGCTGGTTGAGCAGCTCAAGGGCTTCAACCCCGGCACGCCCGAATTCAAGAAGCTGGAAGCCGAAGTCGCCAAGGCCCAGGGCGAGTTCAACGTGACGGCCCAGCTGCAGAAGAAGGACTTTATGGACCGCGAGGCTGCGGTCTATCACGAAGTCTTTGGTGAGATCGAAAAGGCGGTGGCCCAGTTCGCCCGCGAGCATGGCATCGCTGTCGTGCACCGGTTCGATGGCGATCCGGTCGATTCCGGTGATCGCAATCAGGTGCTTCGTGGCATCACCAAGCCGCTGGTCTACTACGATCCGACCATCGACATCACCCCCGATGTGCTGCGGATGCTTAATGCTGGTGGTGTCGCCGCCGCTCCTGGCCGCCAGCCCCTGAGCCGCTAGCCGGCTGCCTCGTCTGCCTGCGTTTCCCGGCCGCGTGCGGTGGCCCTGTCGGCTGCCGCACGCGGGACGCGGGAAGCTTGTCACCTTTTCTCTTTCGCAGGACTTTCGCCGTGACTGCTGCACCGGGAATGGCGACCGCTACCGTGGCCGGCCCGGCGGAACAGGCCTGCTGTCGCTTTCAGCAGACGCTCAGGCGACCGGTTGTGGTCAGCGGCCGGGGTTATTGGAGTGGCGAGGCAAACCGGGTGGAGCTTCGCCCGGCCAGTGTTGGCAGCGGCATCGTCTTTGTCCGCGACGACCTGGGCGGCCTCAGGGTGCCGGCAACGTTGAGCTGGCGGGTTGAGGCCTCCAGCCGCACCAATCTGCAGGCGGGGCCCGCGACGGTGGAAATGGTCGAGCATCTGCTCAGTAGCCTGGCCGGTCTGGGCATCGACTGTTGTGAGGTCGGCCTGACGGCGGCCGAACTGCCTGGCCTCGACGGGTCGGCCGCAGCGTTTGTGGACGCTATCGAGCAGGCTGGGATCGCCACACTTGATCAACGAATCGAGCCCCTGATTGTCACCGCTCCCATCACCATCGCCGAACCGGGCAGCGTCGCGCGGATCGAAGCGGTGCCGCCGACGACGTCAGGACTGACGGTGAGCTATGACCTGAACTATCCCGGTCGGCCGATTCCGCCGCAACGCTTTGAAACTGCGATCACGCCGCAGCGCTATCGCTCTGAACTGGCGGCGGCCCGGACATTTCTGCCGGAGGAGGACGCCCGCCGGCTTCAGGCAGCGGGCCGGGGGCTGACGGTTTCGACTGGTGACCTGCTGGTCTTTGGCCCTGACGGCCCGATCGGCAACACACTGCGTTGGCCTGAGGAGTGTGCCCGTCACAAGGTGCTCGATGTGGTGGGTGACCTGGCCCTCGCCGGCCGGCCGATTTGGGCCGATGTGCGGGCCAGCCGCAGCGGCCACCGGCTCAACGCTGCGTTGGTGGCGGCGGTCCTGGCGGCAGACCGAAACAAACCGAGCCTGCCGGCGACTGGCGGTACGGCGAAACCCGAAGGAGGCGGCGATGGGTGACATTCGCGTAGGGGTGATTGGCTGTGGCCATCTCGGCAAAATCCATGCCCGGCTGCTGGCCGGCCGGAACGACTGCGAGTTGGTCGGCGTTGTCGACCCGGTGGCTGAGGCTGCTCGTGAAGTGGCGGAGTCCCACGGCTGTGAGGCATTCGCTGATCCGCAGGAATTGGTTGGTCGTGTCGATGCCGCTGTGGTCGCTGCGCCGACGGGCCTGCACGCCGAGGTCGCCATTCCGTTGCTCAAGGATGGCGTCGACCTGCTTATTGAGAAGCCACTGGCGGCCAGTGTTGAGGATGCCCGTGCGATTGTTGTCACGGCCCGCCGCTGTGGGCGAACCGTTGCGGTTGGTCATGTCGAACGGTTCAATCCCGCCTGGGAACTTGCCCGCCAGCAGCCGGGCCGGCCCTTGTTTGTCGAGTCGGCTCGACTCGCACCCTTCACCTACCGCTCGCTCGATGTCGGGGTGGTCTTCGACTTGATGATTCATGACATCGACCTGGTGTTGTCGCTCGAGCCCGGCCGGCTCGAGCGGATCGAGGCCGACGGGTTGATCGCCACCGGGGGGCATGAGGATGCGGTGAAAGCCCGGCTGACCTTTGGCTCAGGCCTCGTGGCCGATCTCTCGGCGTCCCGGATCTATCCGACCCTCACCCGGCGGCTTTCGATGTGGACCAGCGAGAGCATGGTGGCAGTCGATTTCAACGCCAAGACGGTCGATGTCGTGGCTGCCTCCGAGCAGGTGGCCGCCGGCGGCTTCCAGGCCGAGGCGGTGCCACTGGCGGAGCGGGCCACCGCCAAGGAGGTCTTCTTTCAGGAGATTCTGCCGCGGCAGATTCTGCCGGTACCCGATGCCAATGCGATCGCCTGCGAGCACGAGGATTTCCTCGGCTGTATCGGCACCACCCGCGAGCCGCGGGTGACGGCGGCGGCCGGATCGGCGGCCCTTGAGGTGGCCACTCGGGTGCTGGACGTGCTGCGGTGCACAAAGCTCGGTGCGCCGCCCCCGATTGTCGAACTGCGCAAGTCGGCCTGATCGCTGCAGTCGATACGGGGCCAAAGCCCCGAGAGCGAATCGGACGACGCAATACAAAAGTGGCGGAAGTTGCGTTTGGTCAAAGGCGGAGACTGTGATGGTCGTTTCAGTCGGGCTGGTGCTGTGCATGTTGGCGGCCTGCGGTTCGGTCACGTCAGCGGGCGATCTGCGGGCTGCAGAGGCCGATGAACATGCCCTGCCCAAGCGGATCGAATTCGACGGCTTCGAACTTGACCTGCGGCCCGGCCGGACAACGGTGGCCAAGGCGTTGCGGGGATTGCCGGCAGCGGAGTCTTCGGCTGATTTGGCCCTGCCGGTCGAACTGGTGGTAAAGGGACCTCCGAACAGCCGGGCTGGCAGCGGCGCGATGTCTGCCGAGGTTGAACAGCAGTTCGCCTTTCTGAACGTGGCCGCCGGCTTCCTGGCCGACCGCGAATCGGTCTTCAGTGGTCCGGCCGGCTGGACCAGCCGGGTGGCGATGGAGTTTGAGGGAGAGCAGGCCAGCGGCGGGGTGGAACTGCGAACCCAGCTGCGGCAGACCGACACCACCGGCAGCGTCGGGATCGAACTCGGCCCGCGGCTCGAGCACCGGCTGCCCAGCGGCATGCGGCTGTTCTTTAATGGCTCAGCCGAGGCAAGAACGCAGTATGACCGCACCGGTGAGCTGACTCCAACCGCCGGACCGCTCCAGCGGCCCGAGGTGGTCGGCCTCAGCGGCACGGTCGGAATCGCCCGCTAGCCGTTACGCCAGGTCGCGGTCCTGGAAGAGCACCAGGGCGACCAGGACCGCAATGGTGGCGTAGAGGCCGGCGTAGATCGCCGCCCAGCCGAGATAGCTCCAGGGGATCGGTACGCCCCCGACCACCGCCGCCTCGATCGTGAAGTGCTCAAGCACCGGTAACAGGGTCGCAAACAGCCGGCCGACAAATCGAACGATGGCCAGCTTGCCCACGCTCGACTGGACGATCAGCGGCACCAGATGCCCCAGCACGTAGATGGTGAAGCAGATGATCAGGTTCGGGATCATGCCCAGCCGGGTCGAGACCGCCAGGCTCACCGCCGCCAGCAGGATCGTCTCCAGCAGCGAGAGCACCAGGCCCGGCACAATCGTGATCATCTCGGCGGCACAGTCGCTCCAGAGTGGGTCGGTCTTGGACGATTCGCGGGCGTCGTAGACCACCTTGAGGCTGGTCGTCGCCATCAGCACTGAGCCGAGGATCAGGAAGACGAGCGTCGCCACCAGCACCAGGCCGATGTACTTGCCGATCACGAACTGTCGGCGGGTGAGTGGCTTCGAGAGCACGGTCAGGGCGGTCCGGCCCTCAATCTCGTCAGCCACCGCCACGCTGGCCGTCCAGATCACCACCAGCAGGGCCAGCACCTTTACCAGGGTCAGGCCGCTGTCTTTGAGCATCTTCACGTCTTCCCCGAAGGTGTTGTAGGGGATGATGATGAAGCTCAGCAGCAGCACGATGCCGGCGACGATCGCCACGGTGAAGATCGGCTGGCCGATCGCCTCTTTGGTGGTGGAGGAGGCAATGGCGGCGACCCGGCGGGGAATCAGCCGGAAGGCGGTGTAGGCGAGCACCAGCACCAGCAGCGTGGCTGCCGTCAGCGGTAGGATGGCCGCCTCGGGAAACTCCGGCACCAGCCGCCAGCTGACCGCCAGTTCGGCGGGGCCAGCCGCAGCATTTCCACCAGCCGCATTGTCGGCGGCATTGTTCGTCACCTCGATCTGGGCCTTGTTGCCCAGAAAGGGATTCGCCTTGCCGTCGGTCTTGGTCCACCGCCACTCGGTCTGTGGCTCCAAGGCGATGTCCGGCACCTTCAGCAGGGCAAAGCCCTCAATCGGCTTTTGCGTCCGGACCACAATGGGCCGGTCGGACCGGAAGGAGATCGTCGCCAACTCCTGCGGCCGAACCGGCAGGTCGATCTTTTCCAGCTCGGTCCCCGGGGCGATGGTGAGGGTCTCGGCTGACTCGTTCGGTGAAAGCATTCGCCCCAGCGAGCGGCCGATGCTCTGAACCGGTACCAACGGGGTCAGGGCGATGGCCACGGCTGAGGCGGCCAGCATCAGCCAGGCCAGCGGGCCGAGGAAGCCGTCCCGCAGGCTCGCCTGGGCCTCGGCCGCTGCCCGCGGGGCCACCAGCCGCAACAGCCCCCAGAGGGCCAGCAAGATGACCGTGGCGGAAAGGGCCCCCATGCCGACGAGCCAGATGGGGGGCAGGGCGATGAACCAGCGATTGGCGAACAGCGGCGTAATCATGAGGTCGATAACCAGGGGCGGAAGCGGGCCAATGAGCAATGAACAAAGATGAGCCGGAGGGAGTTTCCTGACAGTCAGTGACCGCAATGAAGGACAATCCCCAACCGAATGCCCTATTGTGGCATCCGCGGCCGGTTTTCGGAAGCGGCCGTGAGGCCAGAAATCCTGCCGGTGGCGGGACCGCCCGTCAGGCCGTGAGAGTGGCGGTGGTCAGCGGGCCGGCGAGCACCGTGGCCGCCGAGCCAGCCAAGGGCCAGGCGGTGAGCACCCGCTCGAGATCGTCACGGGTGAGCCCATCGAGCGTGCGGAGGTCGTCGGCCACCGAGCGGTAGCGGCCAGTGTGGGCCCATTCCAGCCCGACGCTGAACAGCCGCTGCCGGGGCCGCTCGCCCGCCAGCACCACCCGCCCCAGCAGCTTGTTGCGGGCCTGATCGACCTCGGCGGCCGTCAGCCCCCCAGTCGCCTCGGCGTAGAGATCGAGGATTCGCCCCAGTAGGCCTGGGGTGTCCTCCGGCTCACAGGAGAGCTGCGTCACGAAGACGCCAGCGTCGAGGAAGTCGTGATGGTGACAGGCGGCATGTTCGGCCTGGCCGGTATCGACCAGATCCCAATAGAGCCGGCTGCCCGACTCATCACCCAGAATGACCGCCAGCAGCTTGGCTGCGAACCGGTCATTGTCGGTCTCGGCAGGACCAGCCGACATTCGCACGGCGTATTCCAGGGCTGCCTGCTCCCGGGTGATCAGTTCGACCGGCGGCGCGGCAGTTGCAGCCTGGAAGGCCGCGGTGCGGTCGCCGGCCGTCAGCGGCTCCCAGTCGCCGCAGAGCCGCCTGGCACTCTCGACGAGCGCTGCAAAATCGACCGCCCCGCTGGCGGCCAGCACCAGATTGCCCGGCGCGTACCGTCTGCGGTGATACTCCCGCATCGCCTCCACCGGCAGCAGCCCAATCGACTCGACCGTCCCCAACACGCTGCGGGCCAGCGGGTGGCTGCCAAAGAAGGCCGCCCGGCAGCGGTCGTCAGCGCCGAAGGGGGGCTGGTCGTCGTACATCCGGATCTCTTCGAGGATGACCTGCTTTTCGGTGTCAAAATCCTCCGCCCGCAGCGCCGGTCGCATGATCGCCGCCAGCAGTTCCACCGCCTCGTGTTGCCGTTCGGGCAGGACGGCGGCGTAATAGACCGTGTCTTCCTCACTGGTGAAGGCGTTGGCACTGGCCCCCATGGCGTCAAACCGCAGGTTGATCTCCTCGGCCGACAGCCTGTCGGTGCCCTTGAAGACCATGTGCTCCAGAAAGTGGCTCACCCCCGAGACCGCATCGGTCTCGTCGCGGGCACCGGTCTTGACGAAGAACCCGAGGCTGGCCGAGTGGGCGGCGTCGTGGATCTCGGCGATCACGTCGAGGCCGCAGGGCAGCCGCTCATGCCGAAATTGCATCGGGAACCTCCAGCGGGTCACGGCCAAGCGAGACGGCCGTCAGGTCGAGGGGCGGATGATCGGCCAGCCACGACTCGATGCCGGCGACGCTGAGGGCGTCGAGCCGCTCCAGGTCTTCGGCCAGGGTGCGGACGCGGCCCAGGTGATACCACTGCCGAGCCAGCGCTCCGGCGCGGGCGGCGGTCGACTCTTGCTGCATCACCAGGCCGCTCTTCGCCCGGGCTTTTACCCGGTCGAGCTCGTCAGCGGTGATCGAGCCTGGCAGTCGCCCGATCTCGGCCAGCATGACATCGAGCGTCTCCTGGGCCCGCTCGGCTGTCGTGCCGGCGTAGGCGATGGCGGCGGCCAGATCGCGGTGGGTCTGATAGCCCGCCGAGACGCTGTAGCAGAGCCCTCGCTTCTCGCGGACCTCGCTGAACAGCCGCGAGCTTGAGCCGCCCCCGAGCACCGACAGGGCTGCGGTCACCTTGAGTGACTCGGGGTCGCGGTAGGGAGGCACGCTCCAGGCGACCGCCACATGGGTCTGCTGCGAGTCGTGCGGCACATGACACCGGCGGGAACCGCGGTCGCCATTGGTCACGGGCGGGACGGGGGCGGCCGGCCAGTCACCGAAGAGTTGCTCCATTCGGGCCACGAAGTCCGGCCAGTCGATCCGGCCGGCGACGGCAATGATCATGCCGTCAGGCTGGATAAAGGAACTGGCGAACCGACGAACATCGGCCAGGGTGAGGGCTTCCACGTCAGCAGAGCGACCCTCGCTTGGCAGGCCCCAGGGGCTGGGGTAATGGGCCTGCCGCAGGGCGAGCATCGTGCGGTGAGCAGGGTCATCTTCAGTGCCGGCAAGATCCTGGAGCACCGTCTGACGGGCCGGCTCGAACTGGTCATCCGGCAAGGTGGGGCGGCGGAGGATGTCGGCGAAAATCGCCACCGCTTCCGGCAGCTGCCGGGCCACCATCGCACCGGCAATGCTGCCATGGCTCATCGAGACCGACTGCGACCATTGCACACCGGCGTTGTCGAGGTCGGCCACGATCTGGCGGCTGTCACGACTGCCGGCACCCCGCAGCATCAGTTCCCCTGTCAGGGTCGCCAGGCCACAGCAGGGATGGCCGCTGCTGCTGGGCATGAGGCTGTCACAGATGCCACCGGCTGGCAGATGAAATGAGACCGAGACCGACTCGACCCCCGGAAGAAACTCGCCGAGCAGCGTGATGCCGTTGTCGAGCGTGGCGGTCTGGAGCGTCTGCTTCACGAATGGCTGATGACGGGGTGTCAGGAGGTCCGAGAGGTTGCCAGCGGCTCAGAGCCAGCTGGCATCGTGGCGAGTTGACTCGCGACGGTGCCTGAGTCTGCCACATCGGCTGCCTCCTCGGCTACGACCAGGCCCGAAATGACCGCCGAGACCATGGTGGAGACCACGCCTCGCTTGCTGCGGGCCGCAGCGCCGGTCGGCCTGCTGGCAGCAGGCTTGAGCTGGCCCGCCGGAACCCCCAGCGGCAGTCGTTCGACGGTCGGTTGCTGCCGCTGCTGCTCGCGGCGGACCTGTTCGACGCTTTTATAAATGGTCTTGATACGGCGGAATCCCAGCCGGTGATAGAGCCGGATGGCGGCGGTGTTCTCAGCGGTCACCTCGAGGGTGGCCCGACGGACGCCCGCATCGCGAAACCCGGCCAGGGCCTCGCCGATCAAGCTGCTGCCCAGGCCCAGACCGCGGGCCGCCGGAAGGATGCCGACATTTTGGATTGAACCGAGGCCGGCCCGGTCGATCACCCCCTGGATGGTGCCGCACCATTCCAGCGGGGTGAACCGGGCCGCTGCCTGGCTTCTGGCAGGCAGCCTGCGGGCGACCAGCCAGGTTGCCTCGGGTAAAAAGCCGGGCTTCCGCCGAATCTCCCGCATCAGTCGGCGGCAGCCCTCCAGCCGGCCCAGGCAGGGGAAGACCACAGCATCGATTTCAGCGCGGAAGGCGGAGAACTTCGTCCGGGCATGCACGTCGAGCAGTGCTTCATTCCAGGGCACGAACTCAAAGCCGGACGGCAGCCGGGGGGCCAGCCACCGTCGCTCCCGGATGAGGTCAACCTCCATCCGGAATCGCTTGAAATAGGTCGATTCCAATGGAGTACCCTTCGAGGAATTGAAACACCGCTCGCCTCTGAACCTAAGAATGCCCTCCGCCGGCGTCAACGCGCTGGTCACCGAACTGAAGGGGCGGCTGACGCGGCAGGCGACTGGGTGGCTTGGAGGGGTGGGGACGGTCCTGCGGACCAGAGGCCCGCTCACATGGCAGCACTCCGCAGGCTATACTTTTTGGTTCGTCAAAAAAACTTTTTTGAAGGCCCAAAAAGAAGTTCCGGCAAAGTGATGTTTCAGCGGGTATTTGCATTGCTGCTGGCGGTTGTCCTGCTGCCGGCGGCCGACCATGCTGCCGCCGCGGTCCGGGTGGTCGCGACCACCACCGTGGTGGCCGATCTGGTGCGGCAGGTTGGGGGCGATCGGGTGGTCGTCGAAAGCCTGATGGCCGACGGCGTTGACCCGCACTCCTACCGGGCGACGCCACGCGATGCCGACCGGCTGCTGCGGGCCGACTTGATCGTCGCCAACGGGCTGCACCTGGAGGGCAAGCTGGCCCAACTGCTTGACCGTCTCGCTCGGCGGCGTCCGGTGGTGGCGGTCGCCGAGGCGGTACCGGAGGCGAAGCTCCTGCCGATCGGCAACGGGCTGTTCGATCCTCATGTCTGGTTCGACGCCGCCCTCTGGAGCCACTGCCCGGCGGCGCTGGCTGAGGCGCTGGCGAAGCTTGATGCCGCGGGGGCCGCCGAGTATCGGCAGCGGGCTGATGCCTATGCCGAGCGGCTGCGACAGCTCGATGAACAGGTCCGGGCGCGGCTGGCGGGCATCCCACCGTCCCGCCGTGTGCTCATCACCGCCCACGATGCCTTTCGCTATTTCGGCCGGGCCTATGGGCTGGAGGTTGTCGGCGTGCAGGGCACCAGCACCGAAAGCGAAGCCGGGCTGGCCGATATGAATCGGCTGGTCGAACTCGTGGTAAGCCGCCGCATCCCGGCGGTGTTTGTCGAAACCAGCGTGGCTGATCGTAACGTGACCGCGGTCCGCGAAGGGGCGGCCGCCCGCGGGCAACCCCTGACCCTTGGCGGGCGGCTCTACTCTGATGCCCTCGGGCCGCCGGGCAGCGATGGTGACACCCTCGAGCGGGCGCTGCGTGCCAACGTTGACACCATCGTCAACGCACTTGCAGGAGAATCAGCGACCGTCACGGTGGCCGGGGAGGAGACTCGGTGACCGCGACGCTCCAGACAGCTGTTGCCGCCCCCTGGCTTGAGTGGCATGACCTTACAGTCGCCTACGGCCGCCGGCCGGTCCTCTGGAATGTTGACCTGACGATCGACCGGCCCTGCCTGTTTGGCATCATCGGCCCCAACGGGGCGGGCAAGAGCACGCTGCTCAAGGCGACCCTCGGCCTGGTGCCCACCGCCGGCGGCAGTGTGCTGTTCTGGGGGCGGCGGCTGGCCGAGGTGCGGCGACGGATCGGCTATGTGCCTCAGCGGGAGACGGTCGACTGGGATTTTCCCGTCAATGTGATGGATGTGGTGCTGATGGGCGCCACCTCGCAGCTGGGCTGGTTTCGCCGGGCCGGTCACCGGGAACGGGAACTGGCCCGGGACTGCCTTGACCGGGTTGGCCTCGCCGATTTGGCCCGCCGGCAGATCGGCCGGCTTTCTGGTGGCCAGCAGCAGCGGGTCTTCCTGGCCCGGGCGCTCGCCCGCGAGGCCGACATCTACCTGCTCGATGAGCCGATGGCCGGTGTCGATGCCGGTTCGCAGGAACAGATCTTCGGCATCCTGGCTGGCCTCCGGGATGCCGGCAAACTGGTGATTGCCGTCCACCACGATCTGCAAACCGCAGCCCGCTGGTTTGATGCGGTGGCGCTGGTGGACATGCGGCTGGTCGCCGCCGGTCCGACCGACGTGGTGCTCACACCCGAAAACCTCAACCAGACCTATGCCGGCCGGGCTGGCGTTCTGGATGAACTGGGGCGGGCGGTGGCTCGCGGGAAGCGGACGCCATGATGCCTGTTGCGATGCTTGGTGTAGGGCTGCCCTACAACACCCTGGTGGTGGCCGGCGGCGTGGCGGCGGTCGGCTGTGCCGCCGGCGTGGTCGGCACCCTCGCCGTGCTGCGGCGGCGGGCTCTGGTGGGCGATGCTGCCGCCCATGCCACGCTGGTCGGTGTTGCCGTGGCCCTGCTGGTGACCGGCCAGCGGAGTTTGGCGGTGCTGTTGGCCGGTGGCCTGGTTTCTGCAATTGCTGCGCTTGGCCTCTTGGTGCTGATCCGGCGGTTCACCCGCACCCGTGATGATGCCGCCACGGCGGTGGTGCTGAGCGTTTCATTCGGACTGGGCATCGTGCTGATCTCGGGCATGGTGGCCCGCGGGGTGCCGG
>CALAZQ010000160.1 GCA_937926325.1 uncultured Planctomycetaceae bacterium
GCAACTGGTGAAAGAGACAGGGGCAACGCATGTCGCCTGGAACCGCCGCTATGAGCCGGCAGTGGTCAAGCGGGATACGGCCATCAAGCAGGCGTTGACCGCTGACGGGCTCACCGCTGAGAGCTTTGGCGGCGGGCTGCTCTATGAGCCGGTTCATGTCGCCACCAAGCAGGGCAAGCCCTACCAGGTCTTCACTCCGTTCTGGCGGGCGTTGCTGGCCCGGGACGAACCGGCGGAACCGCGGGCTGCACCACGCAAACTCGAGCCGGCACGTGCGCAGCCGCCGAAGTCGGTCACCATTGAGAGCCTCGGGCTGCTGCCAGCGATCGACTGGGCCGGCACCATGCGCAAGACCTGGTCGCCGGGCGAGGCCGGAGCCGCCAAGCGGCTCAAGGCATTCCTCGCCAAGCCGCTCGATGACTACGGCAGCGGCCGCGACCGGCCCGATCATGCTGGCACCAGCAGCCTGTCGCCGCACCTCCACTTTGGTGAGATCTCACCACGGCGGGTCTGGCATGCGGTCCGGGAGGCGGCCGGCGGCAAGCCCGCCGCCAAGCTGACCGGTAGCCCCGAGGTCTATCTGCGGGAACTCGGCTGGCGGGAGTTTGCCAACCACCTGCTCTACCACTTTCCGCACACGCCGGAGGCGCCGCTGCGGGCCGACTATGCCCGCTTTCCCTGGGCCGACGACCCGGTCGGCCTGCGGGCCTGGCAGCGGGGCCGGACCGGCTTTCCGATTGTCGATGCCGGCATGCGGCAGCTCTGGGCGACCGGCTGGATGCACAACCGGGTCCGGATGATCGTGGCCAGTTTTCTGGTGAAGGACCTGCGGATTTCCTGGTTGGAAGGAGCCCGCTGGTTCTGGGACACGCTGGTCGATGCCGATCTGGCGGCCAACACCCTCGGCTGGCAGTGGGCCGCCGGCTGTGGGGCCGATGCCGCCCCCTACTTCCGGATTTTCAATCCGACCAGTCAGCAGCAGAAGTTCGACCCCGACGAGGCCTACATCGACCGCTGGGTCGCCCGAGATGCCAGCTATCCAGAGCCGATCGTCGACCATGCCGAGGCCCGCAAGCTGGCCCTGGCGGCCCTCAAGCAGGTGACGAGTGGAAAGTAGGGATGGCTGCTGCATAGCATTGATTGAGAAAACGCTTCATCGGTGAGAGTAGGATCTGGGCATGTTCCGCCAGCGACGACAGACAGCGATGCGGCAGATTGCCCTGACCGCAACAATCGTCAGCCTGTCGCTGAGTTCGCTGTTGCCCGCTGACTGCTGCCGGGCAGCCCGGCGTGCCGGGGCCATCGCTGCCGACCTGCCCTGTTGCCCGCCGCAGCCAGCGGTGATTCTTGACGAACACTGCGGGTCCGCCTGCTGCGGGGCTTTGCAGACCACTCAGCCAACGCAGCCGGCCGGCGAACTCCCCTGCCGCTGCCGGCTGCAGCCCCGAGATAGCCAACTGTTTCTCACCGCACCGCGACTGACCGTCGCCCCAGACCATGCCGTCCTGCCCGCAGACGTCGGTGGCGATGATCTGGTCGCTTGCCAGCAACCACCAATTACCTCCGTTCAGAGCACCGGGCCACCACTGCGGCCCGTG
>CALAZQ010000161.1 GCA_937926325.1 uncultured Planctomycetaceae bacterium
TGGGAGAGCGGGCCGGGGGGTGTTGCTCGGCTGACAGTGGCCCGGCCGGCGGCTACTCGTCCGCCACGCGGAACCGGCTGACCGTGTCGGTCAGGCCGTCGATCGCCCGCACCATGTGGGCCGAAGCTTGGCGGAATTCGGTCAGCGTCTCGGTGGCCGACCGGGAGCTGTCAGAGAGCGTCACGAGGCTCTCGGCAATCTGGGCGGCTCCGGAGGTTTGGGCCTGCATGCCCTCGTTGACCTGGTCGAATCGCTGATTGAGCCCCTGCACCTTGTCGATGACCGACGCAAACTGCTGGCTGATGTCACCGACGCGGCTGACGCCCGTCTTGACCTCAGCTGCAAACCGGTCCATCTGCATCACACCGGCCGCCACGGCCTGCTGCATCTGCTCCACCAGCCGCTCGATGTCGAGGGTGGCCACCGCCGTCTGATCGGCCAGCCGGCGAATCTCTCGGGCCACCACCAGAAACCCGTGGCCATATTCCCCTGCCTTCTCGGCCTCAATGGCGGCGTTGATCGACAGTAGGTTGGTCTGGTCGGCCACCTTGGTGATCGTCGTGATCACCACGTTGATCTCCTCGGCCCGCTGCCGGATCACCGCCAGCCGCTCGGAAAACTCGCCCGTCGCCGACTCCAGATGGGCCATCGTCTCACCCACGCCGGCCAGATCGTCCCGGCCGGCTGAGGCCACCTCGGCGGTCTCGGTGGCCACGCCAGCCACGTCGGCCATCGTTTCACCGAGTTCGCGGCCGGTCACCGAAATCTCCCGGCTGGCGACTGCCGCCTCGCCGGTGCTCTTTTCGAGTGCCTGCACGACCGTCTCTTGCTGGGCCGAGGCGGCCGACAGCTGGCGGGCGGTCGAGGTCAGCTCAAGGCCTGACCGCTTTACCTGCGACACGATCTGCCGCAGACCGACGGTCATGCCGCCGATGTCACGGAGCAGCTGGCCCGATTCGTCGGTGCAGTTGGCGGCAGTATCGCCCTCAAGGGCTGAACCGGTCAGGTCACCTTCGGTCACGCGGCGGGCCGCCCGGGCAGCCTGTTCAATTCGCCGTGTCAGACTCGTCATGAGCCAATAGATCAGCCCCAGAACCGTGGAGAAGCCGATTCCTGCAACCAGCAGCGTAAACAGCAGAGGACCTTGAATTCGTCGAACAACATCTTGCTTCGGCAGTTCCATCACTACGGTCCACGACCCTGTCGGGACATCCGCCGCCACATAAAAACAGGTTTCATCCGAGAACGGGTCGGCGGCAGAAAGGAGGTCGGTGGTGATGGTGGCCCCGGTGTTGCTGTCATGAAAGTGCGTGAGAATCTCGGCATAGGGCGTGTCGGCGACCGGCTTGCTCGAAAGCTCCATCGCGGCAACGGTTGACGCAATGATCTTGCCCTTGCGGCTGACCAAGATGATGTCGAGATTCCAGCCAGCCTCCTGCTGCCGGGCTTTGATGGTTTCCAGGTCTTTGGTGAGTTTGTTCAACGCCCGGTCAACACCGGCAATACCAGCAAACGCTCCGTCGATCATGATCGGATAGGTCTGCTCGACCATGAGTTTGCCCTCATATTCATAGGGCTCGGTCACCATGGCCTTATTGGTGACAGTCGGCTGATTGGCCCGCTCGCGGCAGCCGGCGTAGTACAGGCCGTCAAGCAGCACGAGAGGAGAGAGCTTGATCTGGCTCTCCTGAATCTGGTCGCGAAAGTAGTAGGGGAGAAAGCGGCCGCCTTCACCAAGGGCTTCGGCAGGAAGTTTGTCGCCGGCCTCGGCATCTTGGCCATCAGCATTCGGTTCGTACCCGAAATAGGCCGCTGTGAATTGCGGATTGCCCTCAAGCACCGAGCGTGCCAACGCCATCGATTCTTCTCGTCGGCCGAACAGGCCGTGTTCGGCAGCCGTGGCCATCGTTCGGGCAGCCGTGACGGCTTCCAGGGTGCCGCGGTCGATTTCAGTCGCGACGACCCCGGCCCGTTCGTGGAGAATCTCTTCAGCAAATTCAAGCAGAACGGTTTCAATACTCTGCGAGTTGGTGATGTGCACGACCGCAAAAATCACTGCCACTGGCAGAATGCCCAGCAGCAGCATGCGGTAGCGGATTCCAAGAGCGGAAAATTGCATGGCTCAGTGTTGGCGAAGCAGAGGCGTGAAAAAGAACGGCGGCCGCACGAGGAAATCTGGTAAGAGCCTTCCTTCACACTAGGCTACCTTGTAAAACCTTGCCGGTGAGTAAGAAAAAACGGTCAGCCGGGGAGACGGCCGCTTGCTTCAGCCGCTACATTCGCTGCAATCGGCTCGATGACCGATCGTCTGCGGTTCCCGACTCTCAAAAGGTTCGAATCCGACGATTTCATCCCCCTTTGGGCTTCCCATGACCGACACCCCCAACTGGCACCTGCAAGACTATGACGCCTTGTTGTTTGACTGTGACGGCACGCTGGCCGACACCATGCCGGCTCACTATCGCGCCTGGCTGCAGGTGACTGAGCGACACGGCCTGTCGTTTGATGAAGACCGGTTCTATTC
Source organism: uncultured Planctomycetaceae bacterium (assembly GCA_937926325.1). Lineage (GTDB taxonomy): Bacteria > Planctomycetota > Planctomycetia > Pirellulales > UBA1268 > UBA1268. The sequence goes on from CALAZQ010000161.1 coordinate 2,525, forward strand.
GCTGGGTGGACGGCCCACCCGGGACATTCTGGCCACGCTTGCAGTCGAGGCGTCCGTTGAGATCGACCTCGACCAGGCGTCCGCTCACAAAGAACAGGCCTTCATTGATCAGCTGCCTCACATCGCGGCAATTGATCCGGTGATCGCCGCTGTCCGCCGGGCGCAGGGCGAGCTGCCCCTCGCGGTCGTCACCGGTGGCTATCAGGCGGTCTGTCGGCAGATCCTCGAGCGACTCGGCCTGCTCGACTGCTTCGACACGATTGTTGCCAGTGAAGACACCACCCGGCACAAGCCAGACCCCGACCCCTTCCTGGAGGCCGCCCGCCGGCTGGGAGTACGGCCCGAGGGCTGCCTGGTCTGGGAAGACAGCGACCTGGGAATTGAAGCCGCCCGCCGGGCCGGCATGGCCTGGATCGATGTGCGAGCCTTCCATCAGCCCCAGCGGCTGACCGGCCGCAACCCGGTGGGGGATGCTGGAGAATCGGCATGAGTCAGCCAGTAGATGACGCCTCCCGGCCGCTGGCCGAGTCGGTCACCCCGGCGGACATTGAGGCAGCGGCGGACCGGATTGCCAGCGGCATCTACCGCTCGCCCTGTCCGCCCAGCATTCCGCTGTCGGAGCTGACCGGCTGTGAGATTTTCTGCAAGCTCGACCTTTTGCAGCGGACCGGTTCGTTCAAAGAGCGGGGTAGCCGGAATGCCCTGCTGCTGCTCGATGCCGCCCAGCGAGCCCGCGGAGTGATCGCTGCCTCAGCTGGCAACCATGCCCTCGGCCTCGCCTATCACGGCAAACTGCTCGGCATTCCGGTCACCGTGGTGATGCCCCGGTTCGCCCCGCTGGTAAAGGTGGCTACCTGCCGGCGGCTCGGGGCCACTGTTCTGCTGGAGGGAGAAACGTTTGAGGATGCCCGGCGGCGGGCGGTCACGGTGGCTGAGACCGAAGGTCTGCGACTGATTCATGGCTTTGACGATGCCGAGGTGATCGCGGGGCAGGGGACGATGGCCCTGGAGGTGCTCGACGACGTGCCCGACGCCGATGCCATCGTGGTGCCAACCGGTGGGGCGGGGCTGCTGGCCGGTGTGGCCGTGGCGGCCAAGGCCAGACGGCCAGGCATCCGCATTATCTCGGTCGAGGCGGCAGCCGCCGCGAGCTTCACCGCATCGTTGGCTGCCGGCAAACCTGTTGAGGCCCCCGTGAAGCCGACCCTGGCTGATGGCCTGGCGGTGGGCAAGGTGGGCCAGCGGGCCTTCGCCCTGGCCGCCCCGCGGGTTGATCGGGTGCTTGCGGTCGATGAACAGGCCCTGTCGCTGGCCGTCCTGCGGCTGCTGGAACTCGAAAAGACGGTCTGTGAGGGGGCCGGGGCGGCGGCCCTGGCGGCGGTGATGGGCGAACTGGGGCGAGAACTGGCCGGCCGCAAGGTGGTGCTGCTGCTTTGTGGCGGCAACATCGACCCCACCATTCTGCATCGGGTGATTGACCATGGCCTGGCCGCCGATAGCCGGTTGTGGCGGTTCACCGCCCACATCAGCGACCGGCCCGGTGGCATCGCCCGGCTGACCGCGGCGATTGCCGAGGCGGGGGCAAGCGTGCTGGAGATTGAGCACGACCGGGCTTTCTCCGGGCCTGATGTTTTCTCCACCACAGTCGAAGTGACGGTCGAGACCGCCGACCGCGACCATGTCACCCGGCTCTATCAGCAGCTGCGGGACGGTGGCTTTCAGGTGATTCCAGCGACGGGCCCCCGCTGAACGACTCTCTGCCGACCGTGCCGGTTGTAGGGCCGCGGGCGGGGTGGCTGGAGAACGTTCGTTTTCTTGTCGATTCCCTCTGATTGACGTGGCGTTGCCGGCCGCCACCAAAGCCCAGAGGGAGGCAGGGATGAGCCATGACGGAAGCTTGGGAATTCACCAACCGAGGCTGTCCGGAAACGGTCATGCAAGCGACACCAGCCGGCTGACGCCCGTCCGCGAACGGGAGCAGCTGCGGGAGGAGTTGCTGCGACGAATTGTCGTCCGCGAGGAAACACGGCAGTACCTCCGCCGCATGCCTCGCTGAGACCGCCGCCAACCTGCCGGGAGAGAACGATGCAACACCCCGGCCATAAGTTCTCGGGAAGTCGCTTTAGGCTACCGTGGCTGCTGCTGGTAGCGGTGATAATCCTGCCGCAGCAGGCGGGAGGGCAGGGGCCGACCACCTGGGGCTGGGGCCGGCAGCAGCAGGTCTTCGACCCGGAGCTATTCTCCGACTATCTGCTGAGCGGGCAGACGCCGCATCCGGCAGTGGCCCGCATCGTCGCCCCGGAGCCGGGCGGGGTGTCGTTGGGCTCGGGGGTGCTCGTCGATGCGAATGCAGCCCAGGGACTGGTGCTGACCAACTGGCATGTGATCCGCGACAGCCGCTCGGCGGTGCTGGTGCAGTTTCCCGACGGCTTTCAGTCGGCCGGTACCGTGGTGCGGTTCGATGAGGCCTGGGATCTCGCCGCGATTTCCATCTGGAAGCCTTCGGCAACGCCGGTGCCGCTGGCCACGCGAAACCCGGCTCCGGGTGAGCCGCTTTCGATCGCCGGCTATGGCCGCGGCTCGTACCGGGCGCAGACCGGCCGCTGCACTGAATACCTCTCGCCGGGCACGGGCTATCCGCGGGAACTGGTGGAGCTGGCCGCACCCGCCCGGCAGGGAGACTCAGGCGGGCCAATTCTCGATGCTGAGGGCCGGCTGGCCGGAGTGCTCTTCGGCGAGGGGGAGGGGCGAACGGTTGGCAGCTGCGCCAGCCGCCTGCGGGTGTTTCTGGCGAGCGTCGGCTCAGACGGCTTTGAGCCGGCGGCAGCACAGTTGGCCGAGGCGACCGCCCCCGCCCAACCGCGGGTGACGAGTCAACCTCAGGCCGCCGCCACGCGGCCGCTTGCTCGGCGAGGACCGCAGGTGCAGCCGGCAGGTGTCTCGCTGGGGCGTTCAGTTGCCCAGCCGCAGTCACCGCCACAGTCACCGGCGGAACCACTTGCAACAGACGCTTCACCCGGCTGGTTGGCGACGGGCGAGATTGCCATTCCCGGCGACGTACTGGCCCACTTCAACGTGTTCACCAATGGCCAGAATCTGCTCACGGCAGCAGGCGGGTTTGCCCTTGTGCTTATCGGCCTAGGGCTGATCTGGAAGAGCCGGCAAT
>CALAZQ010000162.1 GCA_937926325.1 uncultured Planctomycetaceae bacterium
AGGAAAGTCGGGCAGGATGCCCGAGCTTTCCGTGAAGCCAGCTAACCCACCACTCACTGCCAGCCGGCGACACGATGTCGCCAATGAGCACCAGCAGAACGTCACAAACCTCGGCTTTGTGGCGTTCTGCCCCAAGGAAAGTCGGGCAGGATGCCCGAGCTTTCCGTGAAGCTAGAAAACATCCAAGTGGAAATGGTGACCCTGATAGTATCGGCGCGACTTCGGGTAGTAGTTCTGCCATGACCGGTTGTAGACCGGCACCCGCATCTCCTGTGGGTACCGATAGTAGAGGTCGTTCGCGCTCTTCATGTAACCGTCGGCGTAATAGTTCTGCGGATACCAGACATACGGGTAGTGATAGAGCCGATTCCAATCATGGCTGTTGTAGGAGTGGGCCCACTGATACCCGTAGGCCTGCTGGCCGGCCATTGGTGGCTGAGCCTGAACCTTCGCAACGGATAGAACCGTGCTGGCGGTGGCCAACGCCACCATGGCAATGAGATGCCGTTTCATCGAATGTCCCCCTGTGTCGGCCCGGGCAAACCCCAATCTGGTTCATCCCTGGCATCAGGAAAACTATCGGCAACCGGCAGGACCGATCTTGACGGAAAAATCGGCACGCTCACCGCAGCGGTGACGCCGGCTGGGGCCGACTGGTCGGTAGCCGACCTTCGGCAAGTTCCCGATCCCACTCGTCCATCAGCGGCCAGTGCGGAGCACAGGTGCCGAAGTCGGCAAGGGTCAGATAGCCCTCCAGCCGTTCGATGGTCCGGGCCAGCAGTTGGTCGTCTTTGCGAAAGACCGGGCCGTGGCTGGGCAGCAGCCATTCCACGTCACTGGCGGCGATCCGCTTGAGTGAGCCGATGAAGGCCGGAATGTCGCTGCCATGGTGGGCGTCGATCGCCCCCACCGAGCCGTCGCGATAGATGTTGTCACCCGAGAGCAACAGATTGCCAAACCGAAAGGCCAGTTGGCTGTCGGTGTGACCCGGGGTGTGCCAGACCTCGAGTTGTCGATTCCCGATTTTGATGGTGTCGTCATCGACGATCGCCCGGTCAATCTTCACCGGAGGCAAGTCGAGGTGGACATGCTGAGCGGCGATTTCGGCAAACGTCTTGATGCGATCACCCTGTTCGAGTGACTCGATTGCCTTGGGGTGGGCGAGCACCGGCGCCTTGAGAATGGCCTTTGCTTTGGCGAGCCCCTGGATGTGATCAACGTCGGCATGGGTCGCAATCAGCCCCCGGCACTGCGAGAGCGGGAAGTCGATCTGCCGAATCAGTTCGACGATTTCCTCGACATTGTCCTCATAGCCGATATCGATGAGAACCCAATCGTTTTGATCATGGACGAGATAAACGCTACAGCCAATCCGCCAGCCAGCCTGGTGATTCATCTCAATCACACCGGGGAACAGGGGGCGGCGTTCAAGCATGGGAAATGAAGACGGGAAAGGGTCAACCACCCGGCACGGGTTCAGCAAATTTCGGAAAACCGCCCAACGGCTCGGCCGCTCGCATTGTAGGGTTGCGAGGGGCAGACGACAATCAAAGAGCCATTTCGATCCTTTCGGTCTTGCCCGCCCATGAACATGCCAGCCGACGCCGATTCGTCGCCGCGATCGGGCCTGGCCGGCTGGGCCGAGGACCTGGTGCCCTGTGGTCGACTGGTCCGGCGGCTGCTGCCGCTGGCGGAATCGCTTGGGATCGAGCGGGCTGAGGCGACTGTTTGGTGGCCTGCCCTCTTCACGAAACTGCTGCCACAGATCGAATCAGCACCCTTGCTGGTCGTAGCGATCTGCGGTGGGACAAACACCGGAAAGAGCCTGCTGACCAACGTGCTGGCGGGAGCCGAGCTGAGTCGATCGATTCCTGCAGCCGCCCGCACCAGACATCCAGTCGCCTGCCTCCCGCCGGGGGCGTCCAGCCGGGTCGATCTCACCAGATTCTTTCCGGGGTTTGTGCCGGTGGCCTGGAGTACCGAAGACGACCCGTTGGCCGACGATTCGCGGAACCTACTCGTCTGGCGGGAGCGGCCGGCGGCCGGCGGAGCCAATGATCAGATTGTGCTGCTCGACACTCCTGATATCGACGGCACGCTGCGAGAGCATGCGGCGCGGGCCGAACTGATCCGTGACACCAGTGACGTGATCGTGGCCGTGCTGACCGAACAGAAATACAACGACGCCCTGGTGCGAGAATTTTTCCAGGCCGCAGCCAAAACCGGCAAACCGTTGATCGTCGTCGTGAACATGGTCGATTGGCCCCGGCAACGGGAAGTGATTCCCGGCTGGGTCAAGACCTTCGAGCAGGCAACCGGTGTCTGTGCCGAGGCGGTCTTTGCGGTGCCACACGATCTGGCTGCGGCTGCGGCCGGCCAGATCAGCTTTCATGTCCTCCAGCCGCCGGCCCCTGCTGCACCGCCCGACCCGATCGCGGCGGTGGTGGCAGCCGGGGCCGAATCGCTCAAGCTGCGAGCGCTGCGGGGCGCGGTCACCACGGTTCTTGACGGTGAGGCGGGCCTGCCGGCTTGGCTGACGGCGGTCGAGGCAGCCGGCCGCAGCTGGCAAGAGGCTCAGCGGCTGCTCACCAGCGAGGTCCGGGTGGAGATCGAGCTGCCCCAGCCGCCAGCAGAGCTGGTCTGGGATGAAATCTGGGCCTGGCTCAGACCGCGGCGGTCGAGCTTCGACCTGACGGTCAGCCGGGCCTATGCCACAGTGGGCCGCGGCGTTCGCTGGGCGGCCGGCCGGGTTGGGCTGCTGCCCACCACCGCGCGGCGGCGAGAAGACTTTGCCGTCAGCGAACGGGATGCGCTGAAGCGAGCGCTGGGAACATTTATCGAGCGACTCGACGCGTGCTGCCGGGCCAACCGGGACGTCGATCGGCTGTTTGGGCCCCGGATTCGCGGTGGTGACCGGGCGGCCTGGTTTGCTGACCTTGAACGCCGGCAAAAGGCACTGCCGCTGATGTCGGAGGACTACCGGCGGCAGGTGCGGGCGGAGCTCGATCGCTTTGCCGGCAGCCACCCCGAAACAGTCCGCTGGATTCTCACGGGGCTCAATGTCGGGGCAGTGGTGCGTCCGGCGGTAACGGTGGCCCTCTGGTCGGCTGGAGCGGCCGTGGTGCCGGCAGCGGCGGCGACGGCCGGCGGCCTGTCGACGTTGGTCCACCATGTCGGTGACGTGGTGGTGGGCACCGCCGCCAGTCTTGCCGGTGAGGGAGCGATTGGGGCGACAGTTGCGGGGATCAAGCCGCTGCTCGACCGGCTCTTCGCCGGGTGGGCGGTGGAACGGGGAAGAATTCTTGCCGAGACCCTGCAACTGGTGGTCTTGGGTGACGGGCTCGACGAGGTCGAACGCCGGGCTGCCGCCGGAGCCCGGCCGGAGCTTGCGGAGTTGTGGCAGCTGCTCGATCGCTGCCGTAGCCGTCTGGCTGCCGATCAGGCACGGCTACCGCAGCTCTCGATGATTGAGGAGACGCATTGATGCCTGCTGCCGAATCTGCCGGCCAGCTGCCCGGCGGCACCGATGCCTTTACCCGGTTCGACGCCCTCGTTTCGGCGACCGACCGCTGGTCGGGCTCAGCGGCCGGGTGGCTGCCGGCCCAGGCCATTGCCAACGAATGGCGTGATGTGGCCGCGCGGCTCGATCGCATGCGGCAAGAGCTTGCCCGAGTGCTGGTCGTTGGGGTCGTTGGTGGGACCGGTGTTGGCAAAAGCACATTGGTGAATGCTTTGGCTGGCCGGGAGGTGACCGAAGCCGGCGACGTCGCCCGCCCAACCACGCGACAGCCGGTGGTTGTCGCCGGCCCGGGTGTTGACCTGAGCTGGCTGTCCCTCGAGGAGTTCGACGGTCGACTGGTGCGGTCGGATGCACCGGCGGTCAGCGGCATCGTGCTGATCGACTGTCCCGATCCCGACACGCAGTCCTTGGCAGACTCTGGTGACCGCGGCGCCGTCCAGTCGGCCGCTGCCAACCACAACCGCGACCGGCTGGAACTGGTGCTGCCGCAGTGCGATGTGCTGCTGCTGGTCAGCACGGCACAGAAATATCGATCGTGGATCGTCGCCCGTGAGCTGGCCGCGTTTGCACCTGGACGGCCCCTGTTGTTCGTGCAGACGCACGCCTCCCGCGATCCTGACATCCGTGACGACTGGCGGCAGGAACTCCAAGCTCAGGGGTTTGAAGTGCCGCGGATTTTCCGGCTGGATGCAGCTGAGGCCGCCGTCCGGGCCGGCGTGGGCAGGCCAGCCGAGCCGGCCTTTCTGGAACTGACCGCGGCGATTGACAGTGAGCTGGTCGGGCGGGCCGCGCGACGGGTTCGTCGGGCCGGGGCTGTTGATCTCTTGGTCTGGTTTCTGGAACGATCGGCCGACCGGCTGGTGTCCTCACGGCCGACGGTCGACCAGTTGGCCGCAGGGCTTGCAGCTGAGCGAACCCGGCTGGAGACGCTGCTGGCTGCGGGGATCAGCCGTGAGCTTCAGCAGGGCCGCCATACCTGGCAGGCGGTGGTCGACGACGAGCTAGTGGCCCGCTGGCAGGGTGGGCTATTTGCCGCATTTCTGCGGGCGGTATCGGCGGTCCGCAGTCTCTGGGGGAACCTGCGTGGCCGTTCCGGGTTGGCTGGCAGACTGCTTGCCGGAGCGTTGCCGGGCGCCGCTCCGGCAGCGGGAGGCAGCGAGCAGGGGCTGGCAGAACTGGGACTCACAGGAGGTGAAATCGAACAATCCCGAAGTGTGCTTTCAGGCTTGGCGGAACAGGCCGGGGCGGTTCCGCCACTGATCGGCCCACCGCGAACGGGCCAGCCGATGGCGGCGGCTCTCGCGGACGAGCTGATCGCGGGTGCCAGTCGGTGGCTGGCCGGCGGTCTTGAGCAGATTGTCGGACTGCGGCGGCAGCAGGTTGATCGCCTCAGCTTTCGGGGGGTATTCGAGCTGCTGTTTACCGGGTTCCTGGCGGTGATCCTCGTGCGGGCTGGACTTTCGTTTTTTGGTGGCCGACTCTGGCAGGGCCTGCCCACCGCTGGCGACGGGTTTCTTCAGGAGGCAATGCTCTGGCTGTTGATCTGGGGCTTCGTCCTGCGGTGGTGCGTCTTCCGGCTACTCCGGATCGGGCTCGACCGCGACCTGAAGTTGCTGCTTGACCAGGTACCACAGGCACACCTGGTCGATCCATTGCTGGCCGATTACCGCACCGCGGTTGGAACCATCGAGCAGTACCTGGCAGAGGCAGAGCGGCTGGGCAAGGAGGCGCGGGCGCTGGCAGCCTGTCAGGAAGCTGGGCCGACGGAGCTTGGCCGGCTTCGGCCGTCCAGTGCAGAGTGACTACGATCCGGAAGCAGCGTCTAGGTCGAGCGAGGCCAGGCTGGCTCGCTCCGCGCGAAACAAGCTGGCTCGCTGTGCGCGAAACTGTCCCCGCCGGCAGGAGGCCGGCGTCTGCGTTGCGAGCGGCTTTCAGCGGTGAGCAACGGGTAAGCGGAGCGAGGCCAGGATGGCTCGCTCCGCGCGAAACAAGCTGGCTCGCTGTGCGCGAAACTGTCCCCGCCGGCAGGAGGCCGGCGTCTGCGTTGCGAGCGGCTTTCAGCCGTGAGCAACGGGTAAGCGGAGCGAGGCCAGGATGGCTCTCACCGCGCGAAACAAGCTGGCTCGCTCCGCGCGAAAACAGAAAAAACTCCGCCCGGGTTTCCCCGGGCGGAG
>CALAZQ010000163.1 GCA_937926325.1 uncultured Planctomycetaceae bacterium
CGTTGGCACCTCGGCCTCGCAGCGATCGAGCCAACTGGTGTCAAACATGGACTGGTCTATAAAGGTGTTGCGTTCGGACGGCTGAATGAATTTCTGCCTCAGTGCAATCGAGTCAGGCATGTCGAGATCGAACCATTGGATCAGTCCGTTGTCCAGACGATCGAAACGAGCATCCAGACCGCACCCTAGATTGATGATCTGGCCATTGGGGTAACGCTCGATGAATTGACGCACCAAATCGTCGAAGATGACGGTGCGGACCACAACATCAGCCTCCAACGCCCAGGCGCGGTCGTAACCGAAAAAATCGCACTGAATCTTGGGAAGGATTTCAACGGCCCGTCGGTCCTCAAACAAGTGGTTCGGCCGCTTCGTCTCTTTTGCGCGAAAATAGAGCGGAATCAACAGCGTCTTCTGGACATCTCCCAGCGAATCGCGATCGCTGTCATTTTCCGGGGCAGCTGGATTCACCGTTTCGGCACAAATCTGCACTCGGGATTCTCGTGTGATCATAAAACTAGTATTCGATGCCGCCGGGATCGGTTTCCGGGACAGAGACGTCATCGCCAAGGTGTGACCGATCGTCCCGTATTTCATGTTGGCCGCGACGCGTTCCATACACCATTTTATCCTCGGGCGAAGACTTACTAAAACTGACTTGGGTCGTGAACCCCGCGTCGCGAAGAATCCGTTCCACCCGCTGCATCGTCTCGTCGCCGTGATGTGTCTCCACCGCGATCTGTTCGATCCTGGCCATTTGGTCTTCCGAGATCGATTCGAGGATATCAATTTCGGCACCTTCGGCATCAAGCTTGAAATAGTCGACGCGTTCAATTTCGAATTGTTCGAACACATCGTTGGGCGACATTAGTCGGCAGGAAATGGATTGAGATTTTGCGTGGTAACGCATGGAGGCTTTTGCGACAGCGATCCTGAGAAACCTAGGGAGCATCGTGAAGCTCCGTGTGAGCCAGCGATTGGGGTGTTGCAGGAATGCGTTCAAAGTGAAGTTGAGTGCACGTTCCTGTTGTTCGGGAGAATCGTCGGGGCACATGGTCGATGAGCAGCTGAATCGCGGCAGATGACGAAACGTTTTTTGGGTGCTGTCCCGCCAAATACCGGCATTGATCAGTTGGATTTCGTGATCGCCCTCGATCAGCTTGCGATTTTCGCTCAGCACACGGAACGTCTGCGGTATCGGTTCGAAACTGAGCACGCGCAGCTTCTTGTAACGGTCGGTGGCATAGAGCAGGAATAGCCCGATGTTGCCACCGACGTCGATGACCGTGGCTCCGTCATGCAATTTGACCCCGCCCCGGTCATAGATCTGCTCTTTGAAAATCTCGTCATAAATCAACCAGGTCTCCGAAGCGTTCATGTGCGCGATACAACGGCCGTCGGGCAGTTTCGTCTTGGTCAGTGTGGAAGAATTATCTTGCGTCATGATGCGGGCGAATCTGGGGGAAGTGAAGGTTGCGAATCGGGTGATGATGATTCGCACTGCTGGTTGATATAGTTTTGGAAATGAAAAATGCGTTCTTCTCGAGCCGAGATCAGCCCACCCCGGGGTCGTCTCGGTGCCGCGATGCCGGCTTGATTGAGTCGCAGGATTTCGAAATCTTCGTCTTGAATTTTTTTGAGTAATCGATTGCCGAAGCATCCAGCGAGTTTCGACAGAGGATAGCTTAACGGCCTGTCTTGATCACGATAGACAAAACCGCGGGTCACGACCTGGGTTTTCGTAGCTGAAATCGGCAGTAACGACTCGAGATAACTGAACATTGCCAGACGAATGAACGTCAGTGTCGGATAGACGTGGATGTGCTGGTAAGGCTGGCGGGGTAGTCCCAGCAGTCGGTGAAAACGATGATCAAGCCACCTGGCGACCGGGCTGGCCGCCTCTTCGGTCGCGCAAAAGTGGGTCGACCGCTTCCCAAACTCGTGATGACAAGCCGTCTCGTCGGGAATCCGGACCAACGTTCTGGCGTGCACCTCCTCGATGTGATAACTCTCGAGCCCGTTCTCAAGGTAAGTTTTCCAATTGCAGTCGAGTTCATCATCGTAACGCATCATCGGTTGCCACGCATCGGAAAACCACGCTCCGAGCCTTTCGTGATGGCCGTCAAGTTGCTGTTCGATCGACGCCGGCGTGTCACGGAGCGATACAAAAATCAGCGATCCTCGCACCTCGACAGGGAAGGATTTGAGCCCAAGTTGACCTTTCTTCAAAGGCCGGAAACTGGCGGAATCCGGAATCCGCCGGGTCTGTCCGTCGTCGTCGTACTCCCAGCCGTGATAGGGACATTTCAGTTTCTCCACTTTTCCGCGTCGCGCGTTGGATAGGGTGCAGAACCGATGTGCGCAGACGTTTAGATGAGCGCGAATCACACCTCCACTGCGGCGAATGATCAGAGGTCGGTCAAGCAGCGAGATCGTGATGAAATCGCCCTCGCCTGGAATATCCGTGGTCACGCCCACGCAGTGCCAGGCTGGCTCCAGAATTAGTCGGCGTTCTAATTCGAAGCAGTCCGCTTCGTGATACTGAGCCGCAGAGAGACATTGCGGGCGATGGGTGTCGTTGAGAAACATTAGCTGCAACTCGGATCGTGACAAGTTCTGGCGGTAGGCGAGGCAACCAGACGGGGCGGCTCATTATTCTGGTTTTGATGCACGTACCGCTGAAAGTGATGCACCCTCTCTTCGCGCATCGAGATCAGTCCAGTCCCCGGAAGCGTTGGCGATTCTAAGCCGTGTTGAATGCTTGGAAAGATCGCTTCATCTTCATCGATGACCCGCTGGAACCATCGCCGTCCCCACAGTCTGAGAATGCGGTGGATCAAACGCCCCCGCAGTGTTTGCCTGGAAACACCGCCGCTGAAGAACCGCCAAGTGTCGTAAGAGTCCGAAGCCGAAAGCGGATAGACCGCCTCCATCCATCGAAAAGGCCCAAACTTGGCAAATACCAAATTGGGATAACGGTGAACCTGGTGATAGTCCGTCTCAACTAGCATGCCCGTGAAGCGTTCCAGACGCCGAGCCAACCGGACCAACCAGAAATCGCTTGAACGGTCGACCCGCAATTCACTGTGGCTGTCATCGTACAAGCGGTGGCGGCAGAAGTCCGCGTCAGGATGTCCTCCAAAGGTTGCCGAGTGAACTTCCGTCAAGTGATAACTCTCGAGCGAATTTTCAACGCTGACCTTCCAGTTGCAATGATTGCTTCGTCTCGCCGCGAGCACCAGTTTTGTGTCTTCGCCAAACCACTTCCTGCATAAATCGAAGGCCGGGCCAAGATATTCTTGCAGGGGAAGCGGTGAGTCGGACAGCGATACAAAGATCAATTGTCCAACCCGTTGACACGGCAGTCTGGTTAGTCCCAGCTGGCCCCGCTGCAGTGGTTTGAAACTCTTAGCATCCGGGATTTTCTTCGTGTCTCCATTGGCATCGTACTCCCAGCCATGGTAACGGCACTTCAGACTCGGCATCACACCGCTGGGTTGATCGGTTAGCAGACTGAAGCGGTGAGCGCAGACATTCAAGAATGCATGAACCGATTCGCCATCTCGCCAGACGATAATCGGGTGCCCCAGCAACTCGCGACTGAGAAACGCGCCTGGTTCGCTGAGGTCGTCCACACAGGCTACACAGTGCCAGCCGGGAAGAAACAACGAAGCGGCTTCCCGTTGAGCGATTTCCGGATTGCGATAGGCGTCGGCCGACAACAGTTGTGGAAGATGGGTTTCGCTGAGGAACACAACGAGTCGCCAGAATGGAGGATATGAAGAAGGAAAGGGGGCGAGGCAATAGATCCCTATTTTACCCAGACGCTCGAGGCTTCTTCAATCGGGCGATTGTCGCCATCCCGAAATGTCTTCGAGAGTGCTCATTTTGAGACGAGACGGAACGTGTCAATGACTTTGAGACACCTGCGGCACAAAATTACTGTCGTGTGGTAGCTGAAGTGTTCGGATTTGGGGGCTGTTCTCAGGCGGGTTGATCCAGACCTCGGCGGGTGGTGTGAAGGGCCTTGGGAGGCCCTGGACGAACCGCTCTGGGTGCTGGGCGTGGGCGTGGGTCAGCACGGCGGCACGGGCCTCGATGGCTGCCGTTCTTGGCCTGAGTGGACGATAGCTGGCGGCAGCAGTCCGATCCCCCAATGGCAGTGCTCTTCGTTGTACCAGCGAAAGAAGCTTCGGCAGAAGTCGAGGCCGTGATCGTGGCTGACGAATCGATCGGGGAAGTCAGGCCGGTATTTGAGGGTTTTGAACTGGCTTTCTGAGTAGGGGTTGTCGTTGCTGACGTGCGGTCTGCTGTGCGACTTGGTGACGCCGAGGTTTGCCAACAACTGAGCGACGGCTTGGGATCGCATGGCTGGTCCGCGGTCGCTGTGGATCATGAGTTGGTTCCGGTTGATGCCTTCTTTGACGAGCGTCTCCCGGATCAATCGCTCCGCGAGGTGCTGAGATTCCCGGTGGGCGAGCATCCAGCCGACGACATACCGGCTGTAGATGTCGAGGATCACGTAGAGGTAGTAATAGGTCCACTTGGCGGGGCCTAACAGCTTCGTGATGTCCCATGTCCAGACCTGGTTCGGGGCCGTCGCCACTAGTCGGGGCGTGGCGTAGGCAGGATGCCGGAGCTGGTTGCGGCGTTCACGAACCTCGTGATTGTCCTCGAGGATGCGGTACATCGTGCGGATGGAGCAGAGGTAGGTGCCCTGATCGAGGAGTTTCGCGTAGGTTTCGGCCGGGGTCTGGTCGGCGAATGGCTCACTGTGGAGAACATCGAGAACCTGCTGGCGTTCGTCTGCGGTCAAGGCCCGCGGCGGTGCCGGTCGCGACTTGGGGGGTTGGGCCGCCTTGGGCGAGCGGTGACGATAGACCGTTGCTCTGGGCACACCGATGGCAGCACATGCGACGGCCGTGCCGACGGTTGGCGAGAGTTCCTCGACCGCTTTCATGGCTCTTTCACGTAGTCGTTTGGCGGCAGCTCGATCCCCAGGATCTCGGAGAGTTTTTTTTGGACGTCAAGAATGGCCTCTGTCCGGCGCAGCTTTCTGATGAGCCGTGCGTTCTCACGATTGAGCCGCTGATTCTCAGCCATGAGTTCCGCATTGGGGTCAGGCTTCCGTCCACGACGCTTGGGGCCAAGACCTGCCAATGCCGCTTCGTCTCGCTGCCTTCGCCACAAGGACAGGTGCGAGGAGTAGAGGCCCTCTCGCCGGAGCAAGGCACCAACCTGACCAGGCTCGGTGAGCTGATCTGCTTCCCGTAGGATTCTGGCCTTGTATTCGGCATCGAACCGTCGCCGTACCGGCTTCTCCGACACCGCAGGATCGGGCCGCGGCTGGGCATTACTGGCTGATCGTGGCTTGGTCCCTCCCACTCCTTCGGCGGCCGCGGTGGTGGTCGGAACTCCAGTCGGGCCAGGCCCTCCTTCCGTTCCTCCCACCACCGCTTCTTTGGTCCCCAACATTCTGTTGATCTCCATCGGTATCCTCCTGGCCCTCTACTCTAATAGCGGAAGGGCAGGTGTCTCACCTATCATTGGCACAGAGGGGGCAGTGAACGGCGGCCTGGACGGCCGACGTGAACGTCAAGCGAGTGGGCAAGG
>CALAZQ010000164.1 GCA_937926325.1 uncultured Planctomycetaceae bacterium
GGTGGAGCGGTCGAACTGACAACGAGTTATTTGCAGCAGGATGGTGGTGCTCCAGTCCTTCCGGTGATCATCAACTGGCAGACTGACACCGAAATTGCCTACACCAGCATCGATGCCGAGGGCGAGGCCTCAACAACCGTGCTGCACTACCGTGAGGATGGCACCACAACGCCAGCGTCGCCAAGGATTAGCCGGCCCGTCCTCAGGCGGTCGGCACGGTTCAGCCTCAATGTTGGCCCGATGGGACCGTCACCAATCAGTTTCCAGCTCAGTCAGCTGACCGGCCCTGTCACCGCCGCAATGGCCGGCGAGCGGTTCATCATTCAATCGGCGTTTGGCGGGACCGTCGAGAAGTGGGACGGCATCCGTTGGCGCGATGTCATGGCGGCCCCGCAGAGCAGTTCGCCTACCGAACTCTTGCGGCAATTAAATTTCCGGCTGATCGGGGCAGACGATCTGGTCCGCTGGACGCCGCCTGCAAGCGAGGAGGGTGCGGCATCGACATTCCGGATTTTGGGCTGGGACGGTGCGAACCTTTCCGACGGCCACGAGGTGGCCTTCCAAGTCGGCGAGGTCGTTTCCGAGTCGTCAGGCCTGCCAAACCCTGCCGGTTGAGCCCGACGTGTCGCTGCTTTCATGTCGAGCCTGACACTGCCGGGCGGCGGCGTTTGGCCGGCGGCGGAAATTTTCATAACAGTTTGCGCAGGTATGGGGCTCTGTCTGAAGACTCAGGAGCTTGGGCTTCAAGCGGCTCACTTGTCCTCTGGCTACGTCAGGCTCCACCGCCAAATCCGCTTGGCTGCTTCGCCATCCTTGCCAGAGAACAACGCAGCTCACTCTCGGGCAAACGGTGGTCTTTTCAGGCACGGCTAAACGCGTGCTGTGCTGCGGTGGTGTATGCTGCCCCACGGTTGCAAATTTCAACGGTTTACGGGAAGAAAAAGGCTTCGCGAATCCTTCCCATGAATGCTGGTGAACTCGAGTCCACCCGGACAACACCTTGAAAACTGCGAGGGTTTTCGCGTGTTGCCAGTCGCTGCATCGCGCAGCGGCAAATTTCCCCAAGTCTGCCACGCCTAGCCGGTATTTCCCAAAGAACTTGGAATGTCTACTCCCCCGATCGAAAGCCTGGCTGCCGGGCTCGAGGGCGACCTCGTTACCGACCAGCTCAGCCGGACGATCTACGCCACCGATGCGTCAGAGTATCAGGAACGGCCGCTAGCGGTCGCGCTGCCGAAGTCGGATGCCGATGTCCAGCAGCTGATCCGGGGTGCTGCTGCCGAGGGCCTTGGCATCATCCCGCGGGCGGCCGGCACCTCACTGGCAGGCCAGGTGGTCGGCGGCGGCATCGTGGTCGATGCGGGCCGGCATCTGAACCAGATCATCGCCCTCGATGTCGAGCAGCGGCGGGTGCGGGTGCAGCCGGGGGTGATCCGCAATGAACTCAACCGCTTTCTCGCCCCGCACGGGCTGTTCTTCGGTCCGGAAACCTCGACCGCCGGCTGGGCGATGATCGGTGGTATGGTCGGCAACAACTCCTGCGGTTCAAACTCGATCGCCTACGGCTCCACCCGCGATCATCTTGTTTCAGCCCGGGGGTTTTTGAGTGACGGCAGTGAAGCCAGCTTTGGGCCGCTGACTGCCGACGAGTTCCGGGCCAAGTGCAACGGCCCGGACTGCCTGGAAACCCGTCTCTATCAACGCCTCGCCACCCTGCTCGGCGACGCCGCCACCCGGCAGACCATTCGCGACGCGATGCCCAAGCCGGAGGTGACCCGCCGCAACACCGGCTATGCCCTCGACGCCCTGCTCGATGCCAGCTGCTTCGATCCGGCCAGCGACACCCCCTTCAATCTCTGCCGGCTGCTGGCCGGCTCTGAGGGCACGCTCTTCTTTGGGGTTGAATATGAGCTGAACCTGCTGCCGTTGCCGCCGGCGGGCGGCCTGCTCTGTGTCCACTGCGAGTCAGTCGATGAGGCGTTGCGGGCGGCGGTGCTGGTCATGCAGCGGCGGCACTGTCTGCCGGCCGGCCGGATGGAGGTGACTGCCGCCGACCCGCCGCAGCTGACCGGCTGCGAGCTGATCGACAGCAAAATTCTCGACTGCACCAAGGACAACCTCGAGCAGGCCCGCAACCGGTCGTTCGTGGTGGGCGAGCCGGGGGGCGTACTGGTGGTGGAACTGAAACACCCCCATCGGGAAAAGGTCGAAGCGGGGCTGGCAGCGATTGCTGCCGATCTTAAGGCGGCCGGCCTCGGGTATGCCTTCCCAACGCTCTTTGGCGACGACTCACACAAGGTCTGGGAGTTGCGGCGGGCCGGCCAGGGGCTGGTCAACAACCTGCCGGGCGACGCCAAGCCGCGGGAGATCGTCGAAGACACCGCGGTCGCCATCGACGACTTACCTGCATACATCAACGAGTTTGACCGGCTGCTGTCGGAAAAATACGGCATCGACTGCGTCCACTATGCCCATGCCGGGGCGGGCGAGCTGCACCTGCGGCCGCTGTTCGACCTCCGCAGCCCCGAAGGGCTGGCGATGTTTCGGGGCGTGGCCACCGACGTGGCGGCCCTCGTCAAGAAATACCGGGGCAGCCTTTCGGGCGAGCATGGCGACGGCCGGCTGCGGGGGGAGTTCATCCGGATGATGGTCGGCGACGCCTGCTATGAGCTCTTCAAGCAGGTCAAGCAGATCTTTGACCCCGCCGGCCTCTTCAACCCCGGCAAGATCATCGACACGCCACCAATGGATACCCAGCTGCGGATCGTGTCGGGGCAGACCGAGCCCGAGCACGAGACAGTCTTTCGCTTTGCCGACACCGGCGGGGTGCTGCGGGCGGCCGAAAAATGCACCGGCGTCGGCCAGTGCCGCAAGCCGGCGGCGGCCGGCGGCACGATGTGCCCCAGCTACATGGCCACCCGCAACGAGGCCGACACCACCCGGGCCCGGGCCAACGTGCTGCGGCAGGCGCTTGCCGACCCGGCCACCGCCGACCCCTGGAGCCGGCCGGAGATCGCCGGGGCGATGGATCTCTGCCTCTCCTGCAAGGCCTGCAAGAGCGAGTGCCCCTCCAACGTCGACATGG
>CALAZQ010000165.1 GCA_937926325.1 uncultured Planctomycetaceae bacterium
GTGCCCAGAGCGCGTGTGTGATCCAGTAGTCCTTCTCGACCAGAGCGGGGGCGATCCCGGTCTGGTCGGCGACCTGCGTCAGCAATGATGCGAAGCCGGATTCATCGTGCACGAAGTTCATGCGGCGGTCGTCTCGGTCGCGTGGAGGGCGTCGTCGACCACGGCCAGCGTCGTCTTCGTTCCGTAGGTCTCGGCCATCTCACGCAATCGCGCCCGATCCCACCGGCCGCCCCGTAGCGTAGCGACGAGCCCCTCTCGCAGACCGCTGAGCCCGACGCCGGCCATGTCGTGGTGCTGAAGCAGATCCACGATGAACCACTCGGCGGTCGGCTTCTTAGGAAAGTACACCCGCCGTAGCAGAAAGCGACGGCCGCCGAGCTGAAACTCGCCACTCCGCCGTGTGTTGTAGACCAGCACCACCGCGAACATCGCCGTG
Organism: uncultured Planctomycetaceae bacterium; assembly: GCA_937926325.1. Taxonomy (GTDB): domain Bacteria; phylum Planctomycetota; class Planctomycetia; order Pirellulales; family UBA1268; genus UBA1268. The sequence continues at coordinate 437 of CALAZQ010000165.1, forward strand.
GCACCCAAGCCGAGCGCATTCCAGTAGGGCGGGCCGGTCACGAGAAAAGGCTCGCCGCCGAGAAACGCCCGCAAGAGTTCCTCGTCGGACGGCGGCGCGGGACCGAAGCGCGTGGGCCGCGGTGCGTAGTAGAGCCCGTGTGCGGCCTCATGGAGTTTGCCCTCGTTGACGAGCCGCCGCGCGAGCCGGGTGGGATTCGCGCTCCACAGCCGCAGGTCGCGGGTGCGGTAGGCGCGGCCGGGCTCGAACTCGGGCTGGCGGGGCGTATTCATCGAGGCCTCAGTCAGAAAAATACCGTAGAAAACATACACATCCATCCGATTGCAGGCAAGGCCATCTCCCCGACGGCAGCCTACGCCCTCAGAAATAAGCCCGGCAGGTTACCGGCAAAGAAGTTCGTTGATAGGAGCCGGTGCGTTCTCTTCCACCGTGAACCCACAGAACGGAACCAATGGGCATTCCGACCGTAAATAAGCACGCAATCCTGAGGCACACCGGTCAGACACGGCCGCCTACCGGCAGGCCGGCGGTCACTCAGGGGGCGTCGCCGACAGCCGGAGTTCCCAGAGCGTTGCCGGGTCGGCCTGAAGCACCGCACCAAAGTGCAGATCGTACCCCAGGGCATATCCACGGACACGCAGCCGGTTCCAACCGCTCGCCAGCGGTACCGCCTGGGGCGAGTCAACCGTGTGATAGACACCCTGCTCTCGGCTGGTTTCGGCAAGCTGCTGCTCGTCGAGCCAGACCGTCAGGTTGTTCTGATGCTGCTGCGGAAAGGCGATCGCCACCTCGGTCGGTCGTGGCGCCCAGATCCAGACGCTGGTGAAGAAGAGGTTGCACCCGGCTGTATGAACCGGCTTGCCCTCGTCGGGATAGAGGCAGTGATCGATTGGCTTGGCGGTGCGGACCTGCCACTGCCCGCTCGCCGGCCGGGCCGACGGTGCCGCCACCTCGATTGCGACGGCGGGATCATCGGGCGGGAAGACCGCGGCGTCGTACCCTTGCTGAAACTGCTGTTTGCTCTCCTGGGTGCCGGTGTACTCAGGCGGCTGCTCCAGCCGCCACGGGCCACTGGTCAACCAAGCCCTGATTGGCAATCCTGCCACGAGTGGCTGAAACTGCAACTGTGACCAGGCCGCCGGAAAGAACCGGGCCTCCGTCGGCTCGTCCTTCGTCTCGCGGCTGGCCGATCCATCGGCGTTCGACCACCAGAGCTTGCGGCTGCCGCCGATCGTCACTTCAAAGTTCCCCATCGTCCGCCAGCCGTCAGTCAGAACAGGCACCGTCGCCGGCAGTACCGAGCGGGGGATGACGGCTGTCAGCACCAATCGCTTGTGGTCGGCCGAGAGCTGGTGGCTGAGCTCAACCTCAGGGAGGAGCCCGACATGGGCAAAGCTCGTTCGCTGGCCCGGCGAAGCATAGAGAAAAGGCCGTGGCTCGCCCGAGCCGTCCCACCGTGGGTAGAGGCCGACAGCGGCCGACCGAATGGTGCCGTTGTCGTCGTAAAGCCCGCAGACAATCCGGACATCCCCCGGCCGGCCCGCTTCGTTCCTGCCGGTGGCGGCTGCATCGCCCTGCAGATAAAAGCTCAGGGTGGTGCCAGGCCGGTCATGGGTGAAGATTCGCTCTGGTGCCGGCAATGGGGGCACCCGCATCGCCGCCTCGGTCTCGACCTGCCACCGCAGGAACACGGCGTCCTGGGCATACCCACACCGCACCTCCACCCGGTTCGTCTTGTCGCCAAACTGGACCGGTTCGCAGCTCTCCCAGCCGACAAGTGAACCATCCAACAGCGGTCCCGAACCGGGCAGGGGCTGCAGCCTCGCGACGCGGGCGGCACCAGCACCGCCGCGAATCTGGAGGGCCAGCTCCGGGGGATTGGCAATCTGGTCGGCTTCGATGGCAATCGTCTCCGGCAGGGTCGTCAGCGGAGAAATGCCGTTGGCAGTGTTCCAGCCCTCAACCTCAAACAGCAACGGCAGCGTCTTGCCCCAGCGGAGAAATACCCGGTCACCCACGGCATGGGCCATGCCGCTGAAAAATTCACCCGGAGTTCCATAGACCGAGTCATATTCCCGCTCGGCCGGCAGCATCAGGGTGTCGACATAGAGTCCGCTTTCCCAGTCATAGACATGCATGCCGCCACGACTCTGATCGACAATCCCGACGAGCCCGTGCAGCGGTTGCGTCACGTGAATCGAGCCATGCACGCCCCCCGGTTCGGGCACGATCGAGGCCGCCCGCCCCGTCCGCCACAGCTGCCGGAACCCACCGGCCCCATCAGGAACGTAGCGGCTGAGCTTATGCTGCCAGCCATGGTTGGCCGAAAAGCCGCCCCCCCGCATGTTGATGACGATGTCACCGGACGGTGTCTGACGGGCTGAACCCCAGTCGCCATTAAATGCATCGACCGCCTCGTTCCCGCCGCGGATGGCAGTGGCCGTGCCGGCGGCCTTGGCTGCATACACCTCGTCGGTCAGCACGCGTTCCCAGTCGCCGTGGATCGGGTTACCGTGCGCGTCGAAATCCTTCACCGGCAGCCGGTAGAGATCCGGGGTGCCCGCACGGGGAACCAACAGCGACAGATCCTGCTGCCGGTAGTCGCCCCAATAGCGGTCAAAGCCCTTCGGCATCTCCAAGGGCCGCACCTCGGCATCGCTCCGCTCGCCGTCGCCGTCGGCGTCGTGCCAGATTTCATAGCGGGCCGGGCCCGCTTCGGTTTTGATTTTCCGGATGCCGGCCGATGGCAGGAGTCGGTCACCGGCAAACCGGAACAGGTTGACCCCGCGACCGAACCGCCTGAAGGCGAGGTATTTGCGGCCGGCGTGATTGATGATTTCAGGAGAGCCGAGCCCGCGGGTGTCGAGCCCGGTCCAAGTCCGCTTGAGCGTCCACGCGCCCGAGTCGTAATCGACACGATAATGAAGCAGGCTGTCGCTGCCGCCTGGCAAGTAGATGTTCTCCGGGCTGTCGGGGTCTGCGGCAAAGCCCATGTTCGCATTGAGCATGTAGCCCCAATCACGAATGAGCTGGCCGTCCGCAGTCCATTCGCCCACGCGACCGGCACCCCCGTGCTCCACCACGAGCAGCGTGACATCCCCGGTGGCATCACGGCGGCAGGCCAGCCGAATCGGGGTCAGCAGCGAGTCGGGATCGTAGCGACTGGGAGAAGTACCAGAGCCGTTCGCCCCCCAGGTCTGTTCCAGCTGGCCGGCAGGACTGAATCGGCAGACGCGGTTGGCACTGGCGTCGGTGATGAAAATGCGGCCCTGCGAATCCACCGCGATATCGGTCGCCTCGAGGAGCCCCGGCAGTGGCACCGCCGCCGTCCATTCAGCGGCTTCAAGCTGACCGTCAGCAGGCAACGGTGCATGCCGCACGGCCCAGCTGTCAGACTGTCGTTCAAGCAGAAAGAGCCGCCCGTTGGCGGCAACCAAGCCGCTGGGCTCGGTCACCGGCAAGCTGGAAAGCTCCTCGGCCGTGTCACCGTCGAGAATCCGCAGCCGGTTGACCCGCTCGTCTGGAGACTCGGCATACCGCGTGTGACCGTGCAGATAGGTGCCAGCAGTGATAATCCGACCACGCTCGGCCACCGCGAGCAGTGGCCTCCCCCCCGCTTGCCGCCAAGCGGCCAGGCCGGTGACGCGGCCCTCCGTGAGCGTGACGTTGCGGCGGATCATATCGTCGCTGCCGAAGGGCTTCTGATCAGCCCGGTAGAGAAACGGCGGATAGGCAAACCGGTCGCCCGGCTCTTCGTCCGGTTGGTAGACGACATCCATATGCCGGGTCGGAGCGACAGCCCAAACCGTCTCGCCGTCGGTCGCCACGTAGTCGCCGCCACCGGTGCCACCAGAGACAAACCCCTCGAGCAACTGCCCCGGACCGAGCGGCTGCGTGAGGTCGATCCGGTAAGGGTTCAGGCCGTTTTCCAGGAACTTCCAGTAAAAAATTTCGGCTCCGCCCGGACCAGCCACATCGACGTCGCCAACGCCCGGCGACACCTGATCACCACTGATGAAGGGGCCGGACTCTCCCTGCCCAAGCCGCGGTGAGAGCTGGCAGGGGCCGCTCAGCAACCTCGGCCGCAGGGTATGCGGCTTGCCGTCCGGCTCCCAGACCTCGGCCGGCAT
>CALAZQ010000166.1 GCA_937926325.1 uncultured Planctomycetaceae bacterium
GCCCGCACGTCGAGTTCACTCACCACGCCGGGATAGCGGGCGCTCGACTCGGGGACCACACAGTCGGTTCGCTCACCGGTGACGGAATGGTGCACGACGCCAACCACTGAGTGCAGCGAAACCCAGCAAGGCGGGTTCATTTCATAGATCGTCTGCAACAGGGTCGAACTCGGCTCGAGCAGCTGCACCGTTGTCGGCAGGTTCTGCTCAAACTCCGGACGGATCGCACCCGGGTTGGCCGCCACCAGCATCCGGTGGATGGCCGTGATCTCCGGCGGCCGGCGGACGGTGAGGGAGGCGAGCTTGCCCACGCCCCGCGAGGCGATCGATGACCCCTGGTGCGGCGTCGCAATGAAGACCACCCGCTTCACGAATGGAGCCGGCTGAAAAAAGAGTGCCGGCCTAATTGTCTGCCGAATCTGAGCTGGCATCCGCACCTGCTCAAACGGCACTGCCGAAATCGCATCCCAGAGCCGATTGCCCGAAGTGACCACCTGGAGCTTGGCATGCAGCCCGCCCATGCTGTGGCCAATCAGCACCAGATTCTGCAAACAGGGGTCGCTGCCCTCGGGATCGAGTTCCTTGACCGCCCGGGCCAGGCTTCGCCGCAGCACCGCCGACGCGGGCAGGAACGACGCGCCCGTCGGATAGTGATAGACCCAGGGCTCGTAATACCGCTGGAACAGTGGGCAGGCCCGCAGGTCATTGACCATATCGAACCAGGTGCCCTCGTCACTGGCCAGCCCATGAATGAAGACCACCGGAATGCGGCCCTTCACGTGCGGCTGCAGAAACTCAAGCCGCGGCTCGGTGTCGGCGCCCCCGAAGGGCTGCAGAAAACCCTCCAGGCCCGACTTCGGCATGCCTTCAAGCATGTCGAGCAATGGCGTGGTGAAGTCGGCTGCCAGTGGTGGGTGGGCCCGGCCGATATGCACGCCGGCCACCTCGGCCGGATCGACCAGATCGAGCACCGCCGGGGCCGGGTCACGATAGAGTGGCCCAGCCAGCTTGTGCAGCGGCTTCTCGCCGCCAGGCAGCCGGAACCGCAGCACGGCCGTTGCCGCAATCGACTGCCGCGGTGGGGCGAAGTCACCGGCGGCGGTGCCCTCGGGACCGGGCCGCACCCGCACCGCCACCGGCCAGCCGAAGCCGGTGCGATAGTGCCGCCGGGTGATGCGGCTGTCTTCCGGCGGCAGCAAGGGCTCGATGCTCTCGATCTCGCAGTTCACCACCGGCAGGCCACGGATGATCACCGGCACCCGAACCGGCTTGTACCGCGAGCCGACCCAGAGGCCGTCAGGCTGCAGCCGCCCCTGCTCGCGGGCGACCTGCAACAGCCCAGCCAGGGCATCGCCATAGGCGTTGGTCGCCTCCTCAATCACCCCGGGTGATTCCGGCGCTGACCAGATGGCGTTCCAGGCCGCCTCGGCAGCGGCGTAATAGGCCTCAACAGTCAGGTGCTCGCAGCCGTCCCGCATCCGGCAGGCGGCCTTGGCATAGTCATGACTGTCGCCGAGAAACCCGGCTGCCGCCGCGCAGCGGTCCTGCTGCGTCTGAGCCGGCAGCCGGACCACCGCCGGCGGCGCGGCCGGGGCGGGCAGCACCCGCAGGCCCGCCAGCAGCACCCCGGCGAGCCTTACCCATCGCAGCAGCCGGTTTGTTCCCCTGGCCATCGGCCCAGCCCCCTTCGTTGGAGAGATATCGGGCCGGTGGCAGCAGCGGGGCAAGTTTTTCGGTGGCCGGCCTACTTGGTTGCCATGCGGGCCACGCCGTCCCAGTCCTCCGGTGGCGGCTGCTGCTGATATTCGGCACAGATCTGCCGCAGCCGGGTCAGCGAGACATCGTCGGGCCAGTCACGCTGCAGAGTTTCAATCATCGCCAGAGCCTCCCCGAACTGCCTGTTTTGATAGACCGCCCAGGCCAATTCGTAGCGGCGGGCGAAGTCGAGCCGCCGCCGGTCGGTCTGCCCCGCCAGGCCGAGCGGCTCATAGATCCGCTTGCCCTGCCGCTTGCCCTTCACCGCCACCAGATCAACCAGCCGCCAGTCCAGCGGGCTTGTCACCGCCTGCCTGACCTCTTCGCTCACCAGCACATCGGTGCCGTAGAACTTGTTGATGCCCTCGAGCCGGGCCGCCAGATTCACGGTGTCACCGAGGACGGTGTAGCTCAGCCGGCTGCGGGCCCCGACGTTGCCGACGATCACCCGGCCCGTCGCCAGACCAAACCGAGTATGCAACTCCGGCAGGCCCTGCTGCCGCCAGCGGGCATTGCAGGTGGCCAGCTGCTGCTGAATCTCCAGCACCGCCGCCAGGGCATGGTCAGCATGGGCGGCGTCGGGCCGGGGAGCACCCCAGAAGGCGACGATCGCATCACCGATCAGCTTGTCGACCGTGGCCTCATGCCGCTCCAGCACCGTCAGGGCCTCATGGAAGTAGTCGGCCATGTGGTCGGTGAGGGCCTCGGGGCCGAGCGCTTCGGCGATGGTGGTAAAGCCGCTGATGTCAGTGAACAGAATGGTCAGCGCCTCGCTCGTCCCGCCGATCTGAGCCACTTCACCGCGATGCAGCAGTTCACGGACCACCTCCATCGGCACATACTTGGCAAAGGACTGCAGCGTCGAAAGCATCTGCCGCTGGGCCTCGGCCAGCTGCGTCACCTCGGCCAGCGCCGACTCAACCGGGGCGTGTTCGTCGAGGTCGAGGCTGCGAATCCGGCGGCTGGAGTCGGCCAGTGCCTCCAGCGGCTGGCCATAGGTGCGGGCCATCGCCAGGGCCATCATCAGGGCGACAGCCAGCGCCACCAACGAGACCACCAAGGTGATGTTCCGCTGGCGAATGACATCACCGAGAAAGTCCTGCTCGGGCACCACCACGCCGATCCGAAAGGTGTTCGTGCCCAACGGGTAGGAATGAAAGCCTCCCCACCAGGGTTCGCCAGCCGCCTGAAACCGAAAGGCGGTCTCAGGCTTTCCCGCCTTGGTCCAGGCCGATACGGCAGCCGCCATAGCCGGATGGCTGTGGCCGGCGGCCGGGGGCAATGTTGCTGCGGTATCGGCCACGGCCGTCTCGGGCGGCGTAAACAGCAACGCCTCGCGGATGGCAGCCGGGGTGTCATAGCGTTGGTCCCGCGGCAGCCCAACCACGGCCAGCTCAGCGCTGTCAGTGTCCTCAACGAGCACAAAGGCAGTGCCCCGGCTGCTGACCGGCAGGTCGGTGGTGAATCGGGAAATATCGAGCAGCAGCAGATCAAAGGCGACCACGTACGTGGTGCCATCGACCTCCCAGTGGGTGGCGGCGGTGATGCCCGGGTCTTTGGTGATGAAGAAGATCACCGGCTCGGTCCAGAAGACCTCTTCCCCCGCCCGGGCCTTGAGGGCCTCGCGATACCAGATGCGGGTGCGGGGGTCGTAGTCAAGCTCACTGTAGTCTTCGTTGACTTCACCGCTGGCGGTGTCCCAGCGACGATTGAAAACCCGGCGGCCCCAGGTGTCGGCCTGCACGATGCGGTTGGTCCAGGCCGTCGGCTTCAGGGGATCACGCAGCAGCAGATACTCAACGCCATCGGAGGTTGCCACCATCATCGACGAGAGCTGCGGGTACTGCCGCAGGATCGGCACGAACAGGGTGTTCATCGCCTCGTGGTCGGTGGGGTCGAGAATGCCCCCCCGCACCCAGTCGGTGCCGATCATCACGTTGGACTGCACCGTGCCGAAGAAGCGGTCGAGCTCGGTCTCGGTCCGGGTGGCCGTCCGCTCGATGAGCGACTTCGACAGGTCCTCAACCGCCGAGGCGCCGGCAATCCAGGTGGCCAGCAGAATGGTGCCGCTGGTCAGCAGGATGAGCACCGCGAAGTTTCGCAGCATGCTCTGGCGGATTGTGAGTGGCCGTCGCGGCACAGCTGCCCTCCTTGGCGTCGCTCGCGACAAAATAATCGACGAGCCGCAGTCTCGGCGACTCAGGCTCAGCCCAACCGGGGCCGGCCACCCCGGCCACCGGCGGCGACCGCTTCTCCGCTCTCCTCAACCGACTCAAGGTCGGCGTGCAGATAGCGGACCAAGCCCTTGGGCGCAAGGTTGAAGAAGACCCGCCCGTCGGTGTACCAGCGGGTGCCATCATGGAGAAACTCTGCCGTCGCGGCCCGTACGTTTGAGACGGCCTCGACCTCCTCCATGCCGCCCCCTTCGATTGCCTCGAAGCTGACTTCGATCGCCACCAGGGCCTTCAGCCCCCGGGTACGGCGGTCACGGGCATAGAACACCTCATCCTCAAAGCTGACGTCACTCCAGCGAAGCCCGCGGGGCTTGCCACTGGCGGCAGCCCGATCGATGAATTTGGCTTCAAGTTGCTCCCGCTGCCGGCGGAAATCACGCTGCTGCCGGGCCAGTCGCTCAGCCCGTCGCGCAGCCTGCAGCGGCCGCACAACCAAGACGGTGAGAAACAGGCCGAGCACCACGCCCGCCGCAATCATGCCAATCGAAATCAGGGTGGCCATGGGAGCCTCGTGAAACGGGCCAAAGCGGACAACTGTCCCGGATTGTACGAGTTCCGGTTCGATCGAGCAAAATACGCAACGAGGCAATCAGACCAGCGGTTGCCGACTTCGGTCCGCCTCCATTCCTCCGGACATCACCCTCATGCCGTCCCGACGTTCCCCCCGCCCGGCACCATCTCGGGCCGCCCGCTCGTCCCCTGCCACCGACCGGCTGATCGGCGCGCATCAGTCGATTGCCGGCGGCTTGCCAAAGGCAGTCGAACGGGCGGTTGAGACCGGCTGCACCTGCCTGCAGGTCTTCACCCGGAACATCAACCAGTGGGCGGTAAAGCCGCTGGAACCCGACGTTGCCGCCGCCTTCCGGTCAGCGGTGGCCGAGGCTGGGCTGGGGCTGGTCGTCGCCCACGATTCGTACCTGATCAACCCTGCTTCGGCAGAGGACACCCTCCGCGAAAAGTCGATCGCGGGCCTCGTCACTGAACTTGAGCGGGCCGATCAGCTGGGCATTCCCTGGGTGGTCGCCCACCCCGGTGCGGCAGGCGAGCAGGAGCGGGCCGTTGCGGTCCAGCGGGCGGCCGACGGCATCGCCGAGGCCCTCAAACGCACCAAGAAACTCTCCAGCGGCATTCTGATCGAGACGACCGCCGGGCAAGGCTCATGCCTGGGGGACACGTTCGCAGAGATCGCCGCCATGCTCAAACGGATCGATCGGTCCAAAACCCTGCGTGACCGGGTGGCGGTCTGCCTCGATACCTGCCATGTCTTCGCAGCAGGGTATCCGCTGGCACCCCAGGCTGCCCTCGATGAGACCCTCCGGCAGTTTGACGAAGCGATCGGCCTGGAGCGGCTGAAGGTGATTCACGCCAACGACTCCAAGCGAGAGTGCGGCTCGCGGGTGGACCGGCACGAAGCGATCGGCGAGGGGAAAATCGGCCGGGCCGCCTTCAAGCTGCTGGTCAATCATCCGCAACTCCGCGGGGTGCCGTTCATTCTCGAAACCCCCAAGGAGGGCCCCGACGGCAAGCCCCACCCCGCCAACGACATCCGCAACCTCGAAGCCTTGCGGCGGATGCACACCTGAGCGATTGATCCTCGGCACGCCTCAGCAGTCGCAGCCTTGTCCCTCATCGCGGTCTTGCCGTTCCGGGGGAATGGCACTGCCGTGTGGATCGACGACATCGCAGCCGAGATCCTGCTCGATTTGCTGCCGCAGCCGGGCCCCAAGGTGGTGCTCGATCCATTCCGCCGGCGGATGCAGATGATCGACCGGGAGGTCGGCATGCTGGCCCAGCCAGGTCTCCCAGAGCCGGTGCGAGCGGACGATCAGCTCACCCTCCGCCCGCCCCCGCGGCGTCAGCCGATAGCCGGTGCCAGCTGGCTCGACTCGCCCCTGCAGCCGCAGCCACCGCAGCGGCAGGCCGGCTGACGCACCGCCGGCGACAGGCGTGCCCGCCTCTTCCGCCCGCCAGAGCGCGGCCAGCCGGTCCTCACACCGCACCCGCCAGGCATACGACAGCCGAGCAGCAGCTCTGGCCAGCAGCCCCTCCTGCGGCGCGACCAGCACCGCCACACCGTACTCCAGCCCCAGCACGACCGCCATCATGCCGGCTGCCGAGGTGTCGAATCGCCAGGCGGCCAGATAGCCGACCACGGCCCCCGTCACCGCCAACACAACCGCCAGCAGCACCACCTGAGAGAGCCGCTGCACCAGCAGTTCAGCAGCCGCCGCCGGCACCACCAGCATGGCCACTACCAGGATCGCCCCGACCGCCTCAAAGCCAGCCACGGTCGCCAGCGACACCCCAACCAGCAGGCCGACTGTCACGGCCGTGGTCGGCACCCCGGCCGCCCGGGCCGCATCGGTATCGAACGCGGTGAACAGCTGCCACCGCCAGGAAAGCCAGAGCCCGACACTCACCACCAGCAACACGCTCACTGCCGAAAGAAACGCCCGCGGCAGTTCAACGCCAAGCACCGGTACCGTGTCGAAGGGCACCAGTTCGAGAATGCCATACAGAATGCAGCCGGGGTCGAGGTCGATTCGTGAACCCGAAACCGTCACCAGCAGCACGCCGATGGCAAACAGGGTGGTGAAGGCGACCCCCACACCGGCATCTTCAGACAGTCCGGCCTGTCGGTGAAACACCTGCGTCAGCCCGACGGTCAGCAGGGCGGCCACCACGGCGCCGAGCAGCACCAGCGGCCCGCCTGGCCGCCCGCCGAACAGCACCGCCACCACAATGCCCGGCAGCACGGCATGGCTGATGGCATCACCCAGCAGGCTCAGTCGCCGCACCACCAACAGGCTGCCGACGGTCGCACAGCCGGCGGCAACCACTGCTGCTGTCGCCATCGCCCAGCCATGCATCGGGCCGATCGCCTCCAGCCAGCCCCACCACGACACTGCCAGCATTGCCGCTGCCATCAGCGTCGCTCCAGTTGCTGTCGATCAGCAGTTGGCAGCAGCGGCCGCCGAACCCACCAGCGGGCCAGCAGCCCCCGGCGGGGCGCGACGACCAGCGACACCACAAAGCAGCCGGCCGCCACCAGCACCACGACCGGCCCGGTCGGCAGCCGGTCGGCAACGCTGCTGATCACCACGCCGGCCAATCCGCAGACAAGCCCGATGCCGCCGGCAATGACCAGCATGGGCACAATCCGGTCGGTCCACTGCCGGGCCGCCACCGGTGGAATCACCACCAGCGCGGTCACCAGCACCGCCCCCGCCGCCGGCAGCCCCACCACCACCATCACCGCCACCAGGGCGACCAGCACAAGGTCGATTGCTGTCGCCGGCCAGCCGGCTGCGGCCGCAAAGGCGGGGTCAAAGGCGACCATCGTCGCCTCCTTCAGCCCCAGCCAAACAGCAACGACCGCCAGCGTCGAAACGATGCCCAGCAGGGTGGCGTCGCCGATGGTCAGCGCCGCGGTGTGCCCCAGCAGAAACCGCTCCAGGCCGGCGCTGCCCGGCACCCCGCGGGCCACCATGCCCGAGATCAGCACGATGCCCAGTCCGAATGA
>CALAZQ010000167.1 GCA_937926325.1 uncultured Planctomycetaceae bacterium
ACTGGCTGGAAAGGTGGCGGATCAGTCCGGTGGCGTTTTCGGTCGCCCCCTTCATCGCCACCATCCGCGAGACCTGCTCGCTGACGGCTGCATCGAGGAAGCACTTGAACAGCCGCGACTGAAAACTCGCCGGCAGAATCTCCTCAAGAATGCTCGAGGCCGACGGGTAGAAGTCGTATTCCTGCGAGGCGAGGTGGCTGGCTGCCGCCGGCGTCTCCCCCTCGGTCTCCGGCGGCTTCAGCGGCAGCAGTGTCTCGACGACCGCCTCCTGCCTGGCGATGTTGGTGAACTGGGTGTAGACCACATCGAGCCGATCGATGGTGCCGGCGATGTAGGCATTCAGATAGGCCTCGCCAATCGGGGCCACTTCGGCGAAGGCCGGCTTGTCTTCAAAGTGCGTATGTTCGGCGTCAATCGCCACCTTCCGGAAGCGGAGGGCCGAAATGCCCCGCTTGCCCGAGACCGTCACGTGGGTGCCGACCGACTCAGAGCCCCACTGCCCGAGCAGCCCCATCGCCTGCCGGACGACATTTGAGTTGTAGCCGCCGCAGAGCCCCCGGTTGCCGGTCAGCACCAGTACGGCCGCCCGCTGGGTCGGCCGAACCTCGAGCAGCGGATGGTCGGCACCGGCCCCGACGCTGGCGATGTTGGCGAGCAGTTTGGCGAGCTGCCGGGTGTAGTCGCGGGCGGCGATCGAGCGATCCATCGCCTTTTTGAATCGCGCCGTGGCGATGAGCTCCATCGTCCGGGTGATCTTGCGGATGTTCCGGACGGAGCGGCGACGGCGGTCGAGGGCACGGGCTTTTGCCATGAGACTTGCTTCCTCTGAGTGGTCAGTTCGCCCCGGCCAGGGCGGGGCTGGCTGCCCCAGCACCCTGCCGCTGCCGCTTGTACTCGGCAATCGCCGCCTCGAGCAGTCGCTCAGTCTCGTCGTCGAGCGCCCTGGTCTCCTCCAGCCGACTGCGGAGTTCCTTGGCCTGCTCGCGGACGAAGGTGAGAAAGCCCTTCTCCCAATCGGCAACCTCTTCACGCTTGACATCGTCAAGGTGCCCGCGGGTGCCGGCATAGATGCTCAGTACCTGGTCAACCACGTCGAGCGGCTCGTACTGGCCCTGTTTGAGCAGTTCGACCATCCGGTAGCCACGGTCAAGCCGGGACTGGGTGGCGGCATCCAGGTCGGTGCCGAGTTGGGCGAAGGCCTCGAGTTCACGGAAGGCGGCCAGGTCGAGCCGCAGCCCGCCCGAGACTTTCTTCATGGCCTTGGTCTGGGCGGCACCACCGACGCGGGAAACCGAAATGCCGACATTCATGGCCGGTCGCTGGCCCGCAAAGAACAGGTCGGGCTGCAGATAGATCTGGCCGTCGGTGATCGAGATCACGTTCGTGGGAATGTAGGCCGACACCTCGCCCTCGAGCGTCTCGATAATCGGCAGCGAGGTCAGCGACCCACCACCATGCTCGTCCGAGAGCTTGGCCGACCGCTCCAGCAGGCGGCTGTGGGCATAGAAGACGTCACCTGGATAGGCCTCACGTCCGGGCGGCCGTCGCATCAGCAACGACAGCTGCCGGTAGGCGGTGGCCTGCTTCGAGAGATCGTCATAGACGATCAGGGCGTGCTGGCCGTTGTACATGAAGTGCTCGGCCATCGCCGTGCCTGAGTAGGGGGCGATGTACTGCAGCGGTGCCGCGGTGGAGGCGCCGGCGACAATCACGGTGGTGTAGTCCATCGCTCCGTACCGTCGCAGCACGTCAACCGCCACCGCGACCGATGAGTCTTTCTGGCCGACGGCTACATAGAAGCACTTCACGCCACTGTGCTTCTGGTTGAGGATCGCGTCGATGCCGATCGCCGTCTTGCCGGTCTTGCGGTCGCCGATGATCAGTTCCCGCTGGCCGCGGCCGATCGGGGTCATGGCGTCGATCGCCTTGATGCCGGTCTGCAGCGGCTCGCGAACCGGCTGGCGGTCAGCCACGCCGGGTGCCAGTGTTTCCACCGGGCGGCGGAGATCGGAGGCGATCGGGCCCTTGCCGTCGAGCGGATTGCCGAGCGGGTCGAGCACCCGGCCGATCACGGCATCACCCACCGGCACGCTCAACAGCTGTCCGGTGCTGCGGACCTCGTCGCCCTCCTGCACCTTCAGGTAGTCACCGAGGATGATGACGCCGACCGAGTTCTCCTCGAGGTTGAACGCCAGGCCCGTCACCCCGCTGGGGAATTCGACCATTTCGCCGGCCATCACGCCGGAGAGGCCCCAGACCCGGGCAATCCCGTCACCCACCTCGAGCACCTGCCCGACCTCACGGACGTCGATGCCCGACTGGTAACGATCGATCTCCTCACGCAGAACCGAGGCGATCTCGTCGGTGTTGAATTTCATGGATACTCCTCTGCTTGAACCGCTCCGCGAGCCGGACAAGGCCCGTGGCGACGGATTGGTCATAGACGGTGTCTTCGACCCGCACGACGAGGCCGCCGAGCAGGTCTGGGTTGACGGTAAAGCGGGCGGACAGTGCCGTTCCGAGTGAGCGTTCGACCTCGGCCAGCAGTCCCTGCCGCTGCTGCTCATCGAGCGGCTGGGCGGTCGTGATGATCGCCTGTTGCTTGCCGGCGAGGCGATCAACCTCACAGCTGACGGCGGCGACGATCTCCGGCAGGATGCCGAGCCGCTTGTGGTCGGCCAGCACCTGCAGGGTGTTGCGGGTGGTTTCCGATACCCGGCCGGACAGGGCCTTGTCGACGACGGCAGCCTTCTCTGCAATCCCCAATCGCGGGGAATCGAGCAGGGTGAGCAGGCCGGGCACTTTCGGCAGCACCTCGTCGGCGAGCTGCTTCAGTTCCGCCACCACCTCGTCCCGGCAATTCTGCTTGTCGGCCGCTTCGACAATCGCCTGGGCATAGACATGAGCGACCAACGCCACCGAGACGTCTCGCGGAGCCAGCAGGGGCTCAACGATGGCTGAAGCAGGATCGGGTTGGTCGGTCTGCATGGTTACCGTGATTTCCAAACGCCGTCAGGGAAGACGGCTAGTTGATGCTCGGGGCGGCCTTCAGGCTGGCGACAGACTCCTGAACCAGCCGATTCTGCTCTTCGGCGGAGATCTTTTCCCGCAGAAATTTGCCGGCTACCGAAACGGCAAGGTCGCCCGCTGTTTCGGCGAGTTGGGCGATGGCTTCGTCCCGGGCCATGCCGATTTCCCGATGGGCCCGCTGCTTCTCCTCGTCAGCGGCCTGACGGGCTTCGGCGACGATCGACTGCCGGAGGCTGTCAGCATCGCGGCGGGCATCGTCGAGCATTGTCTTGACTTCCTCAGAGGCCTCGGCCAGCCGACGCTCGTACGATGCCAGCAGTTTTTTGGCATCTTCGTTGGCGGCCTGGGTCGCGGCGATGGTGTCGGCGATGCCCTGCTCCCGTTTCTCAAGCCCCTGCATGATCGGCTTCCAAGCGATTCCTGAAAGCAGCCCCATCAGCAGCAGGAAGACAACAAACGACCAGATTGCCAGGTCTCCGCGGAACTCGGCGGGGCTCTCAAAGGCCTCGCGGGAAACCCCCGGCGGCGGATTGGTGCCGATCTCTGAATGATGGTCACCATGGCCATGGTCACCACCATGATGCTCGTCGTGACTTGCGGCGGCATGGTCCGGATCGGCGGCCAAAACCTTTGCAGCAGGGAACTGTCCACCGACTGCAACAGCCAGCAGCACCACGAGGCTGATCGCGTGCCCAAACAACGAACCGAGGCCTCCACGCTGAGAAAGACCCATTGTTGTCATCTTGATAATCCCTTTTTCACACGGTGAGGTGCTGGCTGCACCGACTACTGCAGTGGCAGTGCTGGGGTTTCACGTCGCTGGCGGTGCCGACTTGCCGGCCTCCCGGCCGGGGCGCCGAAGCGGCCAGATTCCCAAGGGGTTGCCGTCTCCGGCAGCCAGGGAAACGGCCGGGGCCGACGCCCGGCGGGGTAACCGCTACTTCGTCGAGCAGATGAACAACGCGTAAAAGGTGAAGCCCTCAATCAGGGCGGCGGCGATGATCATCGCGGTCTGGATGCTGCCCGAAACCTCAGGCTGACGAGCCATGCTCTCGTAGGCTGAGGCGGCCAGTTTGCTGATGCCCATGGCGGCGCCAATCACGACGAGGCCAACGCTGAAAGCGGCGGTCAGATCGATCAGCGAGGTGCTGCCACCACCAGCCTCCTGGGCACTGGCGACATCGGCACAGAACAGCGTCAGCAGAACAGCGGCAAGCATGCTGGCCGACCGGGTCGAGAAAAGCGAGCGAAGCATCACTGGGGGAACTCCTTACAAACGTGAATTCGGGATCTCAATTCCCGAAGGGGGTGAAACAAGATCGGTGATGGGCCGTGGGGGAAAGAACCGAATTCGGTTTCGTTCTTGGACCCTGAGATTCCATGTTCTAAGCGAAAACCGGCAGTTTTGAAGAGGCTGTACAGAGGTTTTTTTGTGGGGGCCGATTCGCCGCTCAGTGATGGTGGACGGACGCCCCGATGAACAACGCCGAAAGGAAGGTGAAGATGTAGGCCTGCAGGAAGGCGACGAAGAGTTCCAGCACGCTGAACAGGGTCGCACTGACAACGCTGATGCTGGTCACGGTTGCCCACATGCCGGTCGAGGCGGTGGCCGCCGCCGTGATCAGGCCCATGATGCCGAGCAGCACGAGGTGGCCGGCCACCATATTCGCCAGCAGTCGCACGGCGAGAATCAAATGCTTGATGCAGAGGCCGAGCATCTCAATCAGGAACAGGCCGACTGAGATCACGATCTTCAGCGGCAGCAGGTAGGTCGGCATGTCAATCGGCGGCACCTGATTGAGAAAAAAGCCGAAAAAGCCGAACTGCTTCATGCCCGAGAGCATGCCGGTGGCAAAGGTCGCCCCTGCCAGGGCGAGCGTGACCGAAAACGAAGCGGTCGGCGAGCCCGCCCACGGCACCATGCCCAGCAGGTTGCAGCCGAGGACGAAAAAGAACAGCGTCCAGAGCATCGGCACGAACTGGTCCCCACGGTGGGCGGGGGCGTGACTGCCGTGGCCATCGTCATGCCCGTGACCGGGTGGGTCATCGATCGCCGGCCGGGCGATCTGATCGCGGATGAAGACAAGGAATGCCTCGAACAGATTGACAAACCTTCCCTGTGGCCGCTCACCGCCACTGATTCGCTTGGCCAGTTTGCTGAACAGCAGCAGCATGACCGCCGCCACCACCAGTTCGAGAATCATGTATTTCGAGATCGCAAACCCAGACTTTTTGGCGTAGAGGCTTTCCAGCGTGCCGAACGGCTGCGGGATCAGCACCTTGCCGTCCATGGCCCGGTTGAATTCAGCCACGCTGTGAACCTCGGGATGGCCGTCACGCAGAAAGGCAGGAACGTCTTCCAGCGATTGCCAGTGGTACCGCCACAGGCCCTTCGGGACCTCGAAGAAGTAGGCGTCTTTGAGATGGTAGATCGGGTTGGCTGACATCGGCGGCTATGGCAAAAGACGAGAGGAGATGCGGTTCCACAACTGAAAAACAGCAGTCGTGGGGCTGGCGATCAACCGCTGCCCCACCTCGAAACCCTAGGGAGGGTGCTGGCGACCGCTGCCAACGTGCAGCAGAATATCAACCAGAAGCAGAACGAGATAGGAGGTGACGAGCATTTCTGTCAGCAACCCCTGCAGCGGAACCGTGAGGGCGTGTTCTGCCCCGCCGCTCTGCAGCCAGCCGAGCAGGATCAGGGGGGCCGCCAATCGCACGAGACTGGCAGCCAGTCCTCCGGCAACTGCCAAGGCTGGCCGGGTGGCCGAGAGCCGGCGGGCGGACTGGCTGAGCCACCAGCCACCGCAGGCAGCAGCGGCCACAACGCCACTGATGGCCGCGACAGCTTTCAGGCGGGAAGCTGGAGGAATCCCGGCAGGTGCCTTGAGCAACAGGAACCCGGCCGCCACCAGGCATTGGGCGAGCAGCAGGCCGGCCAGGCCGCGGAAAAGCGTCGCGGCGGGCTGCCCCTGCGTCATTCTGACCGACCCCCGCGTTGTTTCGGCGGCATGCTGGTTCTTGCCAGCCGAACCAGGGCGGAGAGCCCGGCGACAAATCCGAAGACGAAGCCGATCGGCTCACAGAACCCGGTTTCCAGGCGACTGTCGAGCCAGCGGCCCCCGATGCCCGGCAGCACCATCGTCAGCCCGACTGCCATGATCCGGCCCGCCCAGCCAAAGGCGGCTCCGACGGGCGATGGGGTGGAAGCGGCCATGCGGCATTCCCTGGAGACGTTGCGAAAGCCCCGGCTAGGAATCGGTCCGGCCGAGCAGGAAGAAGGTCCGCTGCAAGCCTTTGCCCTTCACCGCCATTTCCCCTCGGTCGGCGAAGCGAAACCGGTCTTTGAGCAGGGCCTGGGTTGCCTCCGAGACATGCACCCGAGACGGCTCCCCGTGCGATTCCATGCGGCTGGCAGTGTTGACTGTGTCGCCCCAGAGGTCATATGAGAACTTGTGCTTGCCGATCACCCCGGCAACGACCGGGCCAGAGTGGATGCCGATCCGGACCTCCATCGACAGCCCCCGGTTCCGCATCACTCCCCGAAAGGCCTCGAGCATGCCCAGGGCCATGCCGGCCACTGCCTCGGCATGGTCGTCTCGCGGCTCAGGCAAGCCGGCCACGGCCATGTAAGCGTCGCCAATCGTCTTGATCTTTTCGACACCGTAGGCGTTGGCGAGGTGGTCGAAGGCCGAAAAAATGTCGTCCAGGAGGTCAACCAGTTGGCTGGCGTCCACATGCTGTGAAAACGTCGTGAAGCCGCAGAGATCGGCGAACAGCACGCTGACCGAAGGGAAACTCTCGGCGATTGTTCCGATGTTGTTCTTGAGCCGCTCGGCTACCGTGTCCGGTAGGATGTTTCTCAGCAGTCGCTCAGATTTCTCCCGTTCCCGGGTCAGGTCGGCCAGCGACCGTTCCAACGCGGTGAAGGCGGCGTCCCGCTCCAGCAGCCGTTTGTACGCCTCTGAGTGCACCCGGATCCGGGCGATCAACTCAATCTGATGCGGGAGTTTGACCAGATAGTCATTGGCCCCTGCTTCCAGGAGCTCTGCCTTGGTTGCCGCCTCCTCGGTGGCCGACAGCACGATGACTGGAATCTGGGCCGTCGTCGTCCGCTGCCGGAATTGCCGGACCAGATCGAGGCCGTCGGTCTCCGGCATGACGAGATCCTGCAGGATGACTGTCGGGCGGAACTGCTCGGCTGTCTCGAAGGCTTTTTCGGCCTCGCGACAGAAGCCGTAGCTGATGTCAGCCTGGTCAGCCAGCAGCCGGCGGACGGCCTCGCCGATCATCGGCTGGTCATCAATCAGCAGCACCCGATGGCCGTCGATGGCCGGGCCGACTGTCTGGTTGACGGTGGCCGGCGACGGTGGTGCGGGGTGATCGGTGGCCAGTGGGGATGAACCGTCGGTGGGTTCAGGCATCGCGGAGTGACCGTCAGACCAAAGCTGGGGAACTAGGATTTGAACCTAGACTAACTGGTTCAGAGCCA
>CALAZQ010000168.1 GCA_937926325.1 uncultured Planctomycetaceae bacterium
CCAATCCTGCCGGGCAATTGCCTCAGACCTCATGCACCATGGCCATGTTGTGGCCGCCGGTGCCGAAGCCGATGCCGGCCACCAGCAGGATGCGGTTGCCCCGGTCCAGCCGGCCCTGTTTCAGCCCCCAGTCGCAGACGTGGGCAAGCAGCTGGTTCACGTCGGCGCCGGCCGGTGCCGCCAGCGGCGTGACACCCCAATAGAGTGCCATCTGCCGGAGGGTCCGCACGTCGTCGCTGAGACCGACCGTCGGCACCGCCCCCCGCCGTTTCGACCGCGAGATCGCCGTCACCCCGCTCTTGCTCGCCACGACGAACAGCCGGGCATCAAGTTCGGCGGCAATCCGGCTGGCACCATCGACCACCGCCTGGGTGATCGGATGGAGGCCATCGACCAGCCGCTCGGGCTGCGGCAGGAACTCACCCGACGACAGGCCTGACCGGCCGCGTCCCAGCAGCTCGTCGAGGTACTGTTTCCGCGATTCCAGGTACTGCTGCTCGGTCGCCAACGCAATCCGCCGCATCATCTCGACCACTTGCCGGGGATGCTCGCCAATGGCGGTCTCGCCCGAAAGCATGCAGGCATCGGCCCCATCGAGGATGGCATTGGCCACGTCGGTCGTCTCGGCCCGGGTCGGCCGCCGCGAGTGCTGCATGCTGTCGAGCATCTGCGTGGCGACAATCACCGGCTTTTGAAACTGCTGGCAGACCCGGATGATCCGCTTCTGCACCATCGGCATGCTGGCCACGTCGATCTCGACGCCGAGGTCCCCCCGGGCCACCATCACGGCGTCGGCCGCTTCGATGATCTGCTCGAGGTTTTCAATCGCCTCCCGCTTCTCGATCTTGGCGACCACGCGGGCCGCCGAGCCGCGGGTCCGCAGCAGCTCCTTGAGCAGCGTCACCTCGACCGGCGACCGCACAAACGACAGGCTGACAAAGTCAGCCCCCGTGGCTGCCGCCCATTCCGCATGCTGCCAGTCGGCGGCGCTCATTGCCGCCACCGAAAGCTTCACCCCGGGCAGGTTGACCCCCTGGCGACTGCGGACCACACCGCCCTGGATCACCCGGCAGCGGACGGCGTCGGCCGTCTTCGCGGTCACGGTCAAGCTGATGGTGCCGTCGGCCAGCATCACCGAATCGCCGACGGCCAGCTCATCGACGAGCGGTGGGTAGGTGGTGACGAACTGATCGGGCCGGTCGCTCTGGGTGCCGCGGATGAACGACAGTTCGCTCCCCTCGACACAATCCACCGCTCCGTCCGGCAGCTCGCCCAGCCTGATCTTCGGCCCGGCCAGATCGACCAGCACGCCGATCGGACGGCCGACCTCGTCCGACACCTGGCGAATTCTGTCGAGGGTCTCCTGATGCTCCTCGATCGACCCGTGGGCCATGTTGAGGCGAAAGACGTCGGCGCCCCCCTCAACCAGCCCCCGGATGGCCGGCTTTTCTCGACTGGCCGGGCCGATGGTGGCCACAATTTTTGTCCGCACGATGGCGGCAACAATGGGCGGACTGCCAGCAGAGACTGGCTGTGAGGCGGGGACCTCCATGGCGGGGACGTCCATGACTGACTCCATCTGCGAGGGGGTGACGGTACGATGGTGCGGGAACCGAAGCCAGAAGAGCCCGTACTCTACCCGAACGGACAAGTCGCGAATATCAGCGGCGGCACCGACCCGACGAGAACGATCACCATGCCGACCGCCCAGTCCGCCGTCAGTCGCTGCGACAGCAGCCATTTCTGGCTCGGCCGCCGGGTCTTGGTCGCTGGCGGCACCCATGGCTTTGGCCTGGTGCTGGCCCGGCAACTGGCCGGCAGCGGGGCGCGGCTGCTGCTGGTGGGCCGCTCATCTGCCCGAGTGCGGACTGCCATGGCTGCCTGTGAATCGGCTGCCGCCGCCACGGGCTACCCCGCTGACACCATTCACGGCCTCGCCGCCGATCTGGCCCGGCCCGGGGAGGGCGATCGGGCCGTCGCGGTCTGCCTGGAAAAACTTGGCGGCCTCGACAGTCTCTTTTTTTGCATCGGGCGTTCGGGCCGGACCGCGGTGCTGAAGCTGCCCGCCGACGAGCTCCGCGCGGCCGTCGAAGTGAACCTGCTGACCGCCGTTGAGATCAGCCAGGCAGCGGCCCCGCCGATCTGCCGGGCCGGTGGGGAGCTGGTCTACATCGGCAGCCTCGCCGGCAAACTCGTCACCCCGGCCATGGGGGCCTATGCCGTCAGCAAGGCAGCCCTGGCCGCCTTCGCCGATGCCGTGCGGCTGGAAGTCGCCCCGCAGGGAGGGCGGGTGCTGTTGGTCAGTCCCGGCCCGATCCAGCGGGAGCCTGACCCGGCGACCACCACCGACTCAGGGTTCCACCGTTATGACGACGATGTGGCCCGGCACGGTCTTTCGGCCGATGTCGCCGCCCCGGGCGGCGGCGCCGCCGTCAGGCTGCTCGATCCGGAACAGCTGGCCACTGAGGTGCTGGAGGCCTGCCGTCGGGGCCGGCTGGAACTGACGCGGCCCTGGAAGGCGGCCCTGCTGGCAGGACTGATCGAATGGTTCCCCGCCTGGGGCCGCCGGCTGCTGGCCCGATTCACGGCGAAAAACAGGAGAACGGGCGATCATTCGCCCGCGGGTTCAGCTGCAGGCAGCCGCTCGTAAGGCGTACAACTGCTTCGCCGAACCAGCGTTGTCCGCCGCAGTCACCAACCGTCGCGGCCAGCCGGGCGACGTCGAGGCTTGCCGCCGCGAACATGTGGATAGACAGTGAACCCGTTCGGCCAGCCTGTCAGCCGACCGGTCGACCGCCGGGACCAAGGAGTGGGGCAACAGCCTCTTTGAGCCCGCGGCGGACGGCTGCCAGCCGCTCGGCATCTTCGAGCTTGCCGCCGGCAAAATCGACCACGTGAAAGGCATCGACAATCTGGTCGAGATAGGTGCTGATCTTCGCCGATCGCACCGACAGCTGATGCTCGTGAAGCGTCCGGGCGACGGCCAGCAGGAGCCCGTCGGAATCCCCGGCGAAGACCTCGATGATGGTGGCGTCGGCTGAGGAGTCGTTGTCGATCTGGACCCGGGGCGGCAACACGGTGGCCGCCTGCAGCTGCGGCGCGAAGGGGTTCCAGCGGCGGCCGATCTGTGGCGGGTCGGTGGCCAGGCTCGACTTCACCGCCGCCGCAATTTCGGCCAGCCGCTCGGCCGGCGTCTGGCCGGCGTAATCCCGGTCCACGACCCGAAAGTGGTCGATCACAAACGCATCGTCGAGCGTCGAAATGTCGGCAGAGAGCACCTCCAGCCGTTGGCTGGCCAGCCCGGCGGCGATCCGGTGAAACACGCCAGCCACCGTCGGCCTCCGCAGGCCGACGGTCACCGACACCGTGGCGGTCTCGGCCTGCCACCGGGCGGTTACAAATTGTCCGCCGGCCGGCAGCTTTGCCAGCCTGGTCAGATCCTCGACCGCCTGCCGCGGCTGCTGCGACCGGAGATACCCGCGGGGCAGTCCGGCTGCCAGCCGCACGACCGGATCCTGACCATCGCGGCCCGCGAGCAGCATGGTGAGTTCGGAACGTCGCCGGTCGGCGCCGGTGGCGTCAGCATCAGGATCGAGAAACCGCAACGTCCGCTGATAAAGCTCGCTGAGCAGGTCGGCCTTCCAACGGTTCCAGACCCCGGGCCCCACCGCATCGATGTCGGCCATCGTCAGTACCGTCAGCATCCGCAGCACCTCGGGTGAGCCGACCTCACGGGCGAACCCAAGCACCAGCGAGTCGTCGTCGACGTTTCGCCGGAACGCCAGCTCTGCCATCATCAGATGCCGCAGCACGAGAAACTCGACAATCTCGATTTCGTCCTCGGGCAGCCCGAAGCTGGTCGCCACCTCCCGGGCAATGCCGGCGCCAACCTCGCTGTGATCCCCCTCATAGCCCTTGCCCAGGTCATGGATCAGCAGGGCCAGCAGCACCAGCCGCCGACGGCGGCGGATCTGACGCCAGACATTCCCCAGCCAGCCGCTGTCGGCATCGAGATCGGTCGCCTTTTCGACGGCCAGCAGGCAGTGTTCATCAACGGTGTACTTGTGAAAGTTGTTGAATTGTAAGAGGCAGCGGGCATGGGCGAAGGCCGGCAGCAGCCGGTCCAGCAGCCGCAGTTCATGCAGCCGGCGGAGGGCGGGCCCGAGCGGGCCGACCGAAGAAAACATGCCCCATAGCCGCTGCCGCGCGGAGGCCGTCACCGGGGGCGGCTGTCGGCCGATCGCCTGCCGCAGCAGGGTCCAATTGGAGGGTTCGATCGGCACCTCGTAAAGCATTGAGAGTTCCACCAGCCGAACGATCCGCTCCGCGTCGGCGGCAACGGTGGCGATCGCCTCGGGCAACACCGCCACCGCCAGCGGCCCGACGACATACTGCCCATCGACCCGGTTGCCGAGCAGGCCGGTGGTCCAACTCCGCAGCCGCCTGCCCCCCTCGGCCTGCTGAATCAGGCCGCGGGTGATCTGGGCCACCTCGCGGGTATGGCCGAAGTAGTCCTGCATGAACTGCTCAACCGCCAGCATGCCGCCGGCAGCAACATAGCCCCGCTTCTCGGCGATCCGCACCTGCTCGTCCCGGGTCAGCTCATCCACCCCCCTGCCGTGAGAAAGGTGCAGCTCAACCCGGAGGTCGCGGAGAAACAGCTGGGCCTCGGTCAGCCGTTCGATGTCGATGGACGACAGCCCCGGGATGCCCTCCGGGCCCGCCGGTGCCGGATCGATCGCGACAATCGTGGTTCCTTCCGGCAGTGGCAGCGGACCCAGTGAAAGAAGCCGGTCTGATTCCAGGAAGGCCAACCAGCGGGCAAACTGGATATCGCGTTGGCCACCGGCCGACCGTTTCACGTTGGGCTGGAGCAGATAGACGGTATCACCGTACTTCTTCGCCTCGGTTCGCCGCGCCGTCACCAGCATCCGGGCCAGTCGCCGACGGGAGCGATGGGCCAGCGTCCGCAGCCGGGCCGCCAGCCGGCGGCAGCGTTCCTGCTGACCGGCCAAGACCCGCATCTCGAGCATGGTGCTAAAGATGCTGGCATCGCCGGAGGCGAGCTGGACTGCCTCGGCGATGGTCCGAACGCTCTGGCCGACCTCCAGCCCCGCATCGAAGAGATCCTGCAGCAGCCGCCGGGCCAGGTCGCCCAGCAACTGCCCACTGGACGGGGCAGCTGCCGGTTCACCCGGCCGGCTCGCTGAGGCCGGCTGGGTGGCCAGATCATGCAGCAGCATCAAATCGAGATCCGATCCGGGTGTCATCTCACCGCGGGCAGATCCGCCGTGGGCCACCAGGGTGACCCGCTCTTCGATCTGCTGCCGCTCTGCCGATGTCAACTCAGCCAGGATTGCCTGCCAGATCCCGTCGATGGCGGCATCGATCGCCTCGGCCCTGATCCGACAAAGTTCCAAACCGTCAGCGCCGGCGGCATGCCGGGCCTTGACCAACGCGGCGGCAGCCTTGAGCCGGTCCGACGCGGCCGCGACCGCGGGCCGGGCGACAACTTGTTCCAGGCTGGCGGTCATGACGGATGCCAGGGATCATCGGCGACCCCCGCCTGATGATTCACCGTGCGGGCCAGGACGAAGAGCAGGTCACCGAGCCGATTGAGATATTCAATCGCATTGGCCGGCGAGGTGGTCTCGAGCCGGCTGGAAAGCGTCACCACCCGCCGTTCAGCCCGGCGGCAGACCGTGCGGGCCATGTGCAGTGAGGCCGCCAATGACGTGCCTGTCGGCAGGATGAAGTTCGCCAGCGGCTCGAGCCCGCCGTCATATTCGTCGATCGCCGCCTCGAGCCTCTCGACCTGGCCGAGGGTGATCCGTTCATCGTGGTCGCCGGGCGTCGCCAGTTGGGCGCCGAGGTCGAACAGGTCGCACTGGATCTGTCGCAGCAGGTCGTCAAACGCGGCCGCTGCCGGATCGGTTCGTGCCATGCCCAGCAGGCTGTTGAGCTCATCGACGGTGCCGAAGGCCTCGATCCGGGCATGGTCTTTGGTGACCCGCGGCCCCCCGAACAATCCGGTCTGACCGGCATCACCAGTCTTGGTGTAGATCTTCATCAATCACGCCTCAAAGGCTCTCCGGGGCCATGGCTGTGGTGCCACCAACGCAGCACCTATACTGGGTCGATCTGCGGAATCCTTCAACTCGCCCACCCTGAGAGACGCCTCCGTGAGCATTCTTCGCCCCGCCAGCCCTGCCCGCGGCATGCTTCTGGCCTGCCTGCTGGGCGTGACAATCAGCCCGGCCGTGACCTCGGGTTCTGAACGCGAGTCAGGGTTTTTCTCGGAACCGGTCCGGCTGACAGCCGGCCTGGCAAAGGCAGGCGAGGGCTACTTCTCGCCCGACATGACCCGCATCTGCTACCAGGGGGTGCCGCAGGACTACCCCTTTTATCAGATCTACGTTCAGCCCTTCGACGCGGCCGCTCCACGAATCGTGGAGCCGACCCGGGTGAGCACCGGCCGCGGTCGGACCACCTGCGCCTGGTTTACCCCCGATGGCCGCTCGTTGCTGTTCGCCTCGAGCCACCTCGATCCGCAGTTGGAACAGACTGAAGCCGCGGCAATCAAGCAGGCCGAAGAGGATGCGAAGACCGGTCGACGACGGCGGTACCAGTGGGACTTTGACCCACAGATGGATCTGTTCGTTGCCGATTTGGAAACCCCCGGTCCCCTGCGGCAACTGACCGATACCCTCGGATATGACGCCGAATGTTCTTTTTCACCGGACGGGGAGCGGCTGCTGTTTGTCAGTGACCGTGATGGCGATCCCGACATCTATGCCGCTGCGGCGGACGGCAGCGACATCCAGCGGCTCACCGACCAGCCGGGCTATGACGGGGGGCCGTTTTTCTCACCCGACGGCAACTGGATTGCCTATCGCACCGACCGCCTGCAGGAGCACGAACTGCAGATCCACGTGATGCGAGCCGACGGCAGCGGTGACACGGCCATCACGGCGGGCAAGGGGGTGCACTGGGCTCCCTACTGGCACCCGACCAAACCCTGGCTCATCTGGACCGGCGCGGACCATTCGGACCCTACCAAGCGGCCCAACTACGACCTCTGGCTGGTTCGCTACGTGGCCGATGCGAGTGGCTTCCAGTTCGGCGAGCCGCTGCGGCTGACCGACCACCCGGGGGCTGACGTGCTGCCGGTGTTTTCCCCAGACGGCAAGCTGCTGATGTGGACCGCCAGCCGCGATGGCGACGGCGGCCGCCGGCCGACCAGCCAACTCTACGTCAGCCGGCTCGACCTTGAAGCCATCGAGGCGGCGTTGCCGCCCGTCGCCCCGGCACCCACAGCCTCTGAAGGGCGGCAGCCGTGACAGCCCCCCCGGCACCTTTTGACCAGTCGATCGCCCTCATCGGGGCCGGCCAGATGGGCCGGGCCCTGGCGACCGGGTTCTGCCGCGATGGCGGGCTTTCGGCCACCAACCTGGTGGTCTTCGACCCGGTTGAAGCGGCCCGAACAGCCTTGGCCGAGAGCCTGCCCGGCGTCCGCTTCGCGGCGACCGCTGCAGCGGCGGCGGAGCAGGCGCGACTGGTCATGCTGGCCGTCAAGCCGCAGCAGGCGGCAGCCGCCTGTGTCGAGCTGAAACCGGCGATCACTGACGAGAGCATCGTGCTCTCGATCGTCGCCGGCCTCCCAATCGCGACGATCGCGGAGGCGACCGGCACCAGCCACATCGTCCGGGTGATGCCCAACACCCCCTGCCTCGTCGGCCGGGGGGTTTCGGCGGTCGCTGCTTCCGCGGAAGTCGGCCGCGGTGACCGCGACCGGATTCTTGAACTCTTTGCCTCGGTCGGCAGCGTCCACGAGGTGGCCGAGTCGCTGCTTGATGCGGTGACGGCCGTCTCGGGATCGGGCCCGGGCTATGTCGCCCTCCTGATCGAGGCCTTGGCCGATGGTGGCGTCCGTGCCGGCCTGCCGCGGCCACTGGCCCAGGCACTTGCCAGCGAAACGTTCGCAGGCACGGCGGCCCTGCTGGCGGCCACCGGAGAGCACCCGGCGGTCATCCGCGACCGGGTCAGCAGTCCCGGGGGCACGACCATTGCCGGCCTGGCTGTGCTTGAACAGGCTGGCGTCCGCGGCGCGATCAGTAATGCCGTCGCCGCCGCCGCCGCCCGCGCGGCCGAACTCTCCCGGCAGGGCTGAACCGCAGGGCCGGCATGAACATCCAAAGCGGGTGCCCGAGCGGCCGGCACCGGTCCAGCCGCTCCTCAGCGGCTGCGGCGGGCCGACTTCTTGGCCGCCGGTTTTTTCGCAGCTGGCTTCTTCGCCTTCTTGACGGCCTTCTTGGGGCTGGCCTTCTTTGCAGCCCTGGTCGCTTTTCGACCGCCGAAGATGGCATCCCAGCCGGCAGCATACTTTTCCGTCGAACCTACCCGAATGACCGACATCTGCGTTGCCCTTTCCAAGAAGCAAAACCCGGCATCGTCTGCGGCCAACCGCTGCGCTGACCACGACGATCTTCTATCGTCGTCAGGGCAGCCGAAAATCGAGGTCGCCTGCCACGATGGCTAGCATGACCCTCCCGAGGTCAGCCGGCAAGGCCGATCGGCGGGAGACGAGCCTGCCCCCCACGAGGTCGCTGGCGATTGCCGCGATCTCCACCGCCGACAGCCCAGCTGGCGGCACCAGCAGCCGGTTGTGAACGGTCAGCCGGTCGGTGATCAGGACACGACGGCCCTGATTGGCGGTAGCGTCCAGACGGCCGCCGTTGAGCCACATCCGATCGAGCAGGGACGGCTCGGCGACCAGCCAGACCTGTAGCGGCGGTGCGATGCCGGTCGGCCGGCCGAACTGGCGGCTCCAGACAATCCCGCCGTCAGGCAGGTCGATCTGGTCCCAGGCGGCGGTCAGATTGATCGTGTGCATCAGCCGGCTTCCACCCGCCGGATGGGCAGCACCACCGCTCGCCCACGAGTCTCCCCGGCAAGCATCTGCCGGGCCCAGTCACCAACCTCGTCGAGGCCCAGCCGCCGCACGGGAAAGTGCGGCTCAACCAGCGGCCAGAGCGTTGCCAGCTGGGGCCAGAGCTGCCGCCGCCGGGTGTTCGACAGGAGGCCCGCCGCGTCGATGCCGGCCAGCGTCACCCCCCGCAGAATGAACGGGAGCACCGTCGTTTGCAGTTCCACCCCGCCGGCATTGCCGATGCTGGCAACCGCCCCGCCAGGCCGCACCGACCGCAACAGGTTGGCCAGCAGCGAGCCGCCGACCGTGTCGATCACCGCGGTGTACCGCCCACTGGCAAGCGGTTTGGTACCGGCAGCAACTGCTTCATCAGGGTGCAGAACAGTGGCCGCGCCGAGGGATTGCAGAGCCTCCGCCACCTGGGCCTTCCGGGTGCAGGCGAGCACCCGATGCCCGGCTGCAGCCGCAGCCGCAACGGCCAGCATGCCGACGCCGCCACTGGCACCCGTCACCAGCCACTCGGGCGACCCGGCACCGCCGCGGAACTGCTGATGCTCCCAGTCAATCAGGCTCGTCAGCCGCTCGACGGCCACCACCGCCGTCAGCCCCGCCGTGCCGAGTGCCATCGCGGCGACGGCCGAGAGCGTCGGCGGCCGGCGGATGACCGCGTCGGTCGGGGCAAGCAGCCAGTTGGCAAAAGAACCGGGGCAGGTTTCCCCCAGCCCGTTGCCGGTGACGACCACCGGCGTGCCGGCCGGCAGGGACTCAGTCGGCTGCCGCAGGACACCGGCAGCGTCGATGCCCGGCACGTGGGGCAGCTGACGGGCGACCCCGGGGTGACCGCTGCAGGCCAGGGCGTCTTTGTAGTTGAAGCCGGCGGCTTCGACCTCCACGATGACGCTTCCGGCGGCCGAGGCCGGCCGGGGCAGGGGGGCGAGCCGACCGCAGACTCCGCCGGCTTCGTCGCGGTCAACCAGCCAGCACAGGCCCTCCGGTCCGACAGCAGAAGTCATGAATAGCTGGGCCTCTCTCGACAGAACATCACGGTTGCAGCGGTTCCTGCTATAATCTCGACCCGTCGCGGCGGCGTCCAGCCGTTCCGGCCTGACCGGCGGAGCCAACGGGCTGCTGACGATCAGAATGCTTCAATCAGGTAGTGCCCTCCGAGGAGAACATGATGGGAAACGCGATGGAGTTCACCGATAAAAACTTCCAGCAGGAAGTGCTCGACTCACCCGTGCCGGTGCTGGTCGATTTCTGGGCTCCCTGGTGCGGTCCCTGCCGGATGATCGGGCCGGTCATTGAGGAACTGGCCGCCGAAAACGCCGAAACCTTTCGCGTCGGCAAGGTCAACGTCGATGAAAACGGCAGCCTGGCGATGAATTACAACGTTTCGAGCATCCCGGCGATCATGATCTTCAAGGGCGGCCAACTCGTGCAGCAGTTCATGGGCGTCCAGCCGAAGGAACGGCTCCAGCAGGCGCTCGATGAGGCGAAGTCGGCGTAGCTGACGCTGGAGGTCGGGACGGCCGGGACCGGGTATCGATCGTGCCCCGACTGCGATGTGGCCCGAGCGTCCCGACCTTTTCCAGCAGCCCCTCATCGACGAACCCGGCCAGATCGGCGTGAAATCCTGGCTGCCGCAACTTCTCGACCGCCTTCGCCTCAATCTGGCGGACCCGTTCCCGGGTGACGCTGAAGATGCTGCCGACCTCTTCAAGCGTGTAGCAGTAGCCGTCGGCCAGACCGAAACGCAGCTTGAGGATCTCCCGCTCGCGGGTCGAAAGGGCCTCCAGCACCTTGCCGATCGAAGCCCTCAGCGCCGTCTGGTTGATGCCTCGCAGCGGGTCATCGACTCGCGCATCGCGGACGAATTCACCAGGGGCATTCTCTTCGCTGTCGCCCAGGGGCTGGTCGAGCGAGACCATTCGATGGGCCATCCGCTCGATGCAGCAGACCTCCTCCAGCGGCATGCCGGAACGTGACGCCAGTTCTTCGACCGTCGGTTCGCGGCCATGCTCTTGCAGAAAGTCACGGGTCAGGTTCCGCAGTTTGCCCATGGCGTCGACCATGTGCACCGGCATCCGGATGGTGCGGCCCTGATCGGCAATCGCCCGGGTGATCGCCTGCCTGATCCACCAGGTGGCGTAGGTCGAAAACTTGAAACCGCGGGCATGTTCAAACTTATCGACCGCCCGCATCAGGCCGGCGTTGCCTTCCTGAATGAGATCGAGAAAGGTCAGGCCGCGGTTGCGGTACCGCTTGGCGATTGAGATCACCAGCCGCAGATTGCCAGCGGCCAGTTCCCGCTTGGCGGCATCGTACTGCCGTTCGTACGTCGCCAGCCGCTCGAGCCGTCTGGCCAATGTTCGCCGGCTCTCACCCAGGCCGATGAGCAGCCGCCGCTGTTCCGTCCGGTCAACCTCAGTGAGCCGGCTGGCCAGCCCCCGCAGCTGCTTCAGCAGAGGATCGAGCCGTTGGATCCGCAGCCGCATCTCCTCGACCAGCCGCACCGCCTTGCTCCGCTGCCGCACCAGCCGCCGCCAGATCCGGTGGCGGGCCGCCGGCGGCGTCGCTTTTGAGGTTGCCCGGCGAAACAGCTGCCGGTTCCCGGCAATCAGCCGGTGCAGCGTCTGCAGGTTCGGCTTCAGCCGCTTGAGCAGTTCCCGCTTTTCATCGGTGTTGGTAACCGCCACTTCCAACGTTCGGTCCAGCCGCACCGTACCTGCCTGCACGCGTTCCAGCAGCCTCACAGCCGTCTGCAGCACCAGATCGTTGCCGAGCAGCTCCCGCCGGAACCGCCGCCGCCAGCCCTCGATCCGCTTGGCACTGGCCACCTCGGCATCGCGGTCGAGCAGCGGAATGCCGCCCATCTGCAACAGGTAGAGCCGAACCGGGTCATCGATCGCGGCGGTGTCATTACGACGGCTCACTTTCCGACGGGGAGGGGCGGCGGGGGCTGAACTGGGCATGAAAACCTCCGGGGAGTTGTGGTGCGGCCGGTTCTTCCCCGTGCAGGCCCGGTACCGAAGCTTCCGCAGCGGTGTCGCACCAATCGTTCCCCGCGGTCGTTTTCGGCCAGAATCGGCGACGAAACAGGACATTCCCCCGAGGATCTCGGGGCACCCACCGGCCCCTGACGTCACTGGCCGTGTTGCCTGTGAGCAACACGGCGAGGCCTGTGCGCCGCTGTCGGGCGACAGCAGCGGCCGGAAAACTGGCCTCGCCTGCAACCGGCCAGGCAGGGCTATAATCGAGGCTTGCCTTCCCCGGCGGATGCCATCCGATGAATGCCCTGATCCTCGTCCCGATTCTGCTGCTGCTGGTGACAGGGGCGGTCGGCCTGGTGCTTGGCCGCAAGGGCATCAACACCAAGACCCTGGTTGGTGCCTGGCTGGTGTTGCTTTCGGCGTGCGGCTTCATCTATCTGGCCGGCCGGGTGGCCGAGCGTGAACGGGCCTGGCGATTCGAAATCCGGCGGCTCAACGACGAGATCGAGGCGGTGACCGCAGGAGCCGAAGCGGGTGGCTCGCTGGCTGCCCTCGCGACGGAACAAACGCAGCTACGGCGAACGCTGGACGAGGTCGAAACCTGGCGGAATCGCTACTGGACGTCCGCTTTCTTCAAGCCTCCGACCATTCAGCCGAGCGAGGACCAGACGGGGCTCTATGAGGTCACGGGGGACGGAGTGGTCGAACTCCAGCTGACCGGCACTGCCGAACTGCCGGTGAATATCGGGGCCGAACTGGCCATTTTCTTCCCCGACGCCGAGCCCGAGGATGCGTTTCTGGGGATCTTCGGTGTCAATCAGGTCGAACGAAGCGAAGAGAAGATTCTCTCCATTGCGATCCGTCCACTCACGGTACCCGACGACCGGGACCGTCAGGCGTGGGACAACTGGGAACTGATGCTGCGGGCTGCCGCCAAGGTTCCTCAGCTGTTGGTCTTTGAAGATCTTCCGGCCGACCGCTGGGCTGCCACCATCAAGCCCGATGAAGACGAGCAGGGCGAAGAAGAAGTCGAAATTGAACAGGCAGCAACCGCCTTGGCCGAGGGTCAGGGTCTGCCGGGCGTGTACTGGGCGGCTGTCACGGTCGAGAATGCCGCGGCATTCGAAGGCGTCGCCGAAGGCCAGTCGCTGGAACTTGACCTGCAGACCGCTCAGCAGCTTCAGCAGGATGGTGCGGTGCGGATCGAAAAGGTCGTCCGCCGCCGGCTGCTGGCCGATCCGCTGACCGCGTTGCGGGGCACCCGATTTGAAACCGCCGACCAGGGTGACGTTCCCGCCGCCGGCATCGAAGGAATTCGTCGCAAACTTGCGGTGGAACTGTCGTCGCTGACGCTGATGACCGACAGAATCGGTACCGCCAGGCAGGCCACCGATCGTGAGAAACAGACCAAGCAGCAGACTGCTGCCGCGCTCGCCAAGGACAAAGCGGACTGGGAGGAAGACCTTACCTTTGCCAAGGGGGCTCTCACTCGACTGGAGGAACGGGTGACGCAAACCGATGCCGAGCTTTCAGAGGCGCGCCGGGTGATCGTCCAGAAGCGGGCCGAACTGCGAGAGCTGACGGCAAAAATCATGGCGAAAACCACCCCTCCATCGAAGCGACGAACTGTCGAGGCCCCGCCCACCCGCAGTGCCGCGGTGCCCTAGCGGGCAACCGAGGGCTCGAACCACCGGTCCGGTTTTGCGGAAAAACGCCGCTCATCGACTCGCGGTGGAATCCTCGGGTACACTCGGCAGGCTCGGTGCTTGTTTCTGCTGAGTCGTTTCCCGTCCGGATTCTCGCCACTCATGACAACCCTTGCCGCCCGGCCCGATACCGGTGCCAATCTCAAGAAAGCCGTCCACCACCATCGACTGGCCAGCCGCCGTGGCCTGCTGGAGCGGATGTTCACCCTCTGGTTCCGGGGCTTTGTCTACAACCAGATTTGGGAAGACCCCCGGGTTGATGCCGAGGCCCTCGGGCTGGGGCCCGATTCGAGCCTGCTGACAATTTCCAGCGGCGGCTGCAACGTGCTCAACTACCTCGTCTACGAGCCCAAGCGGATCGTCGCCGTCGATCTCAACTCGAATCACATGTCGCTGACCCGGCTGAAACTTGCCGCGGTCAAGCATCTGCCCGACTACGAGTCGTTCTACAACTTCTTCGGCTACGGCCAGCACAAGGACAACCTCGCGGTTTATCGCCGGTATCTCCGGGACCAGCTTGACCCGCTGACCCGTTCCTTCTGGGAGTCGAGCGACTGGCCGGGCAGGAAATTCGGCCCCAAGCGAATTGGCTACTTCAAGAGTGGCCTCTACAACCAGGCCAAGTTGGGCCAGTTCTTCCGGGTCGTACACGGTCTGGCCCGACGGATGAAACGCGACCCCGCCCGGCTCCTCACCGCCCGGTCGCTCGAAGAGCAAGAACAGCTGTTCGATGAGTTCTATGGCCCGCTGTTCAATAACCGGCTGGTCCGCTGGATGGGCCGGCAGCCGGTGGCTGTCTACAGCCTGGGCATTCCGCCCAGCCAGCATGCCGCCATGCTTGAAGAGTCGGGAGGCAACGGCCAGAAACTGTTCGACACCTACCGGGAACGCATTCGCCGGCTCGCCTGCGGATTTCCGTTGGATGACAACTACTTCACCTGGCAGGCCTTCGGCCGCCGGTATGACCACGAGAATCGTCGGGCGCTGCCCGAGTATTTACGGGAAGAGAACTTCGAAAAACTCCGCCGGACGGTTGACCGGGTCGAGACCCATGTCGCCTCGCTGGGCGATTACCTGAAGACGGCGGCTCCCGGTTCCCTCAACGGATTCATCCTGCTCGACAGCCAGGACTGGATGCCGCCCCCCGTGATCGAGCAGCTCTGGAGCCTGATCGCAGCAGTCGGAAGTGACGACGCCAAGGTGATCTTCCGCACCGCCGGTGAAAAGTCGCCGGTCGAAGAGGCCCTCTCGCCGGAAACGCGGGCCAGGTTCTCCTATGAGATCGAGCGGTCAGAGCAGCTGCACCTCAAGGACCGGTCGGCGATCTATGGGATGTTCCACCTGTACGAAAAGACCAGCCCGGCGGGGACGTTATGACCGATCCCGCCGCCGGTAAGACCACCCGGCCGCCGGTATCATCGTCGAACAACCGTCGGGGTGACGGCCATGATCAGGCCGCGGCGATGGACAGCATGTACCGGTTCACCCGGCACATCTATGACCTGACGCGGCGGTACTATCTGCTGGGCCGTGACCGGCTGCTCGAGCGGGTCGTCACCGGCCCCGAAACCGCCACGCTCGAGGTCGGCTGCGGGACCGCCCGCAACCTCATCAAGCTGGCAGGCCGCCCCGTCTGCGGACGACTCTACGGCCTCGACGCCTCCCACGAGATGCTCGAGACCGCCTCCCGCAGCGTCACCCGGGCCGGCCTGCCCCGCGGCGGCAATCCACCGATTGTGCTTCGGCAGGGACTGGCCGAGCAGCTTGACGCCGGACGGATGTTTGGCCGGGACGAGCTATTCGACACCATTTTTTTCTCCTACTGCCTTTCCATGGTGCCAACCTGGCCGGGGGCCCTCGAGGCTGCGGTCAACAATCTCAAGCCGGGTGGCAGGATGTTGATTGTCGACTTCTGGGATCAGGCCGAATTGCCGGCCGTCTTCGCCGCCGGGCTGAAAAAATGGCTGTCACTGTTCCACGTCCATTACCGACCCGAACTACACGCCGCGATCGCCGCCCTCGGGGACGCCGGAAACGCTGAGGTGCAATTCGAGTCGATCCACCACCGTTACGCATATCTTGCCACGGTGACGAAACTGGCGACCGATCCGCTGCCGTGATCGACCGAGCCGGCTCTACGGCAGAATGAAAATGATGCCGGTCGCCGCGGCCGCCTCGACCGCCGCCCCCCGGGCACTGATCGGCGGGGCGGGAATGGTCCAAGGCGCACAGTCACCCGGTCGGTAATAGCCCAGCGGATAGATGCACTCCCAAGGCAGTTCGACGCCCATCTTGTAGGGCAGGGCGGGTACCGATGCAAAGAAGTGGGCCGCCGAAATGAATGGATCGGCCACCGGATGGAACGAGTGGCCGTACCGCTCGAGGTTCCACTGCTCAAAATAGAGCGGCTTGTGGCAGTAGCCGGCCGCCTTCCAGGTCATCGTGGTACTGGCAAACCGGCGAGGCTGAAACTCCTCACCCTCGAGTCGGCACTCGCACGGATAGTCGTTGCCGGCTACACCGGTGACATGGATGTCGAGGTTGATCGAGTCAAGCGTGTCAGCCCGCAGTTTGCTCAGTTCTTCCTGGCAGTCCTCGGCTGAGTCTGCGCAGTCGCTGGCAGAATCGACGATGGCGTAATTGGCCACCAGTTCAATCTGGTCAGATTGATCAGCCGTGGTTTCCAGCTTAAGCGTCCGCTCGGCCGTTGGCACCGAGGATGCGACGGCTCGGTTGGCGACCTGCCTGGCATGGGGTGCGAAGTCATGCCAGCCGCCGGCGGCCGCCGTGCCGGCCAGCAGAAGGGCAAGCATCGGGGCGGCCAGCGGCACCCGGGTGGCCCGGTCAGTCGCCGCTGTCCATCGTGTAATTCGGAGCTTCGTGCGTGATGGCGATGTCATGGGGGTGGCTTTCCCGGACGG
Source organism: uncultured Planctomycetaceae bacterium (assembly GCA_937926325.1). Lineage (GTDB taxonomy): Bacteria > Planctomycetota > Planctomycetia > Pirellulales > UBA1268 > UBA1268. The sequence goes on from CALAZQ010000168.1 coordinate 16,547, forward strand.
TGGCGGCAGACACCTGAATGAATCGGGCATCCCGCCGCAGATCTTCAATTGTTTGCGTTCCACAGTAGCCCATGCCGGCCCGCAGGCCGCCGACGAGCTGATAGACGAACACGCTCAAGGGCCCCTTGAAGGGCACCCGCCCCTCGACGCCCTCAGGCACCAGTTTGTCGGCGTTCCGCCCATCTGCCTGCTGGCGATACCGCTCACTCGATCCCTGCACCATCGCCCCGAGCGACCCCATGCCACGGTAGGCCTTGAAGGTACGACCGTGAAACAACACGGTTTCGCCCGGGCTTTCGGCCACCCCCGCCAGCAATCCACCGATCATCACACAGTGGGCTCCGGCGGCGATCGCCTTGGTGATGTCTCCCGAGTAGCGGATCCCTCCGTCGGCAATGATCGGAACGTCGCTGCCGGCCACCTCCTGTGCCGCTTCCCAGACCGCCGAGATCTGGGGAACGCCGACACCAGAGATCACCCGCGTAGTACAGATCGACCCGGGACCTATCCCAACTTTGATCCCATCTGCGCCAGCCGTGATGAGATCGCGACAGCCCTCCCGGGTTGCCACGTTGCCCGCAATCACCTCAATCTCCCAGCGGGCCTTGATCTCCCGGACGGTCTCCAGCACGTTGCTGGAATGACCATGGGCCGAATCGACGATGAGCACATCGACGCCCTTGGTAATCAGGCTCTCGGCCCGGTCGAAATCGAACACGCCGACAGCCGCCCCCACCCGCAGCCGGCCCTGCCGATCCTTGCAGGCGTTGGGGAAGCGTTTCATCATGTCGATGTCTTTGATGGTGATCAGGCCCGTCAGCAGCCCCTGGCCATCGACCAGCAGCAGCTTCTCGACCTTGTTGGCCATCAGGATTTTTTCGGCCTCGTCGAGCGACACCTCGCCCGTGGCGGTGACCAGTCCGGTGCGGGTCATGATCTCGGCGATCGGGGTGTCGCCCCGCTCGAGAAAGCGGAGGTCGCGCTTGGTGATGATGCCGGCCAGCTTTCTGCCGTCGGTGGTGATCGGGACCCCGGAAATGTTCGACTGGGCCATCACCTCGCGGGCCCGGGCGACGGTGGCGGTGGGGGGGAGCGTGACCGGGTCGGCAATGATGCCATTGGCGGTCCGCTTCACCTTGTCGACCTCGTCGGCCTGCCGTTCGACCGACAGATTTTTGTGAATCACCCCCAGCCCACCCTCTTGGGCCAGGGCGATGGCCATCGCGCTTTCGGTCACCGTGTCCATCGGTGAGCTGATGAGTGGCAGGTTGAGCCCGATGCCCCGGGTGAGCCGGGTGCTCACCTGCACCTCGGCCGGCACCACGGCCGAATACCGCGGGATCAACAGCACATCGTCAAAGGTGATGCCGGTCTGCACGATTTTGCCTTCCATACGCTCGTCTCACTCCTCAGGGCTGCGGCTGAAACCGCTGATTATGCGGGGCGAACCGCAGAATCGGCAACGGTGGAGCAATCGGCCCCCGGAAGCGGTCACCGCCGTCATCGGAAGACCGGCGCCGACGGAAACTGTGACCTAGGGTTGTCTGCCGGAAGGGATCAGCCCGCCGGCTTCCCCCATCGCCCCGCCCGACCGGCGGGGCGGTCACCTCCACCTGCCCGGACGACTTCTGGCCCCGCCACCCATGCATCACACCCCGACCTCACCTGAATCGGCCCTCCCCCTTTCGGCGCCGGCAGATGCCGCAGTCGCCCGCCCCGACCGGGCAACCTTTGAGGCCCATCTGGCCCGCCGTCGCTACGGCCGCTTCAGCCTGACCGAAGCAATTCGCCCCGCGTGGCAGTCGGGCATCGTCCCCAAGGCCGGCTATCGGTACGACACCTACGCCGACGCCGGCACGGGCGACCAACTACCGGCATTGGTGGCTGCCGTCTCGAGCGAACAGTTGTTCGAGACCTTTCTCCAGCTGCTGGAGCCACTGGGCGACACCTGTGACGTCGTGATTGAGTCGTCACATGACCGCCATTCCGAACTGGCGAGCTTCAGCCGGGAGGGGATTGAGCGAGTTCTGCTGGAGAGCCTGCTGTGGGACTTCGAAGACCTGCTGCTTAACGACGGCTGCACCAGCATCGCCGTGATGCACCCCGAGGCCCCCCTCGAGGTCCAGCTTGACGAGCACAAACTGCTGGTGACCTACAGCCCTGACCGGGCCACCTTTGAGTGGGTGCTGCGGCGGCAGGAACTTCCCCGCAACGACGGGCTGCAGGTGATCTCCCAAGGCGACCACATGCACACCTCCAGCGGCCGCTACAGCCGCCGCTTCGAGCGGCTGGTGCAGCAACTCCAGGCCGAATAGCCGCCCCTTCCGGCGGAAACTGGGCTTGAGGCTGGAGCAGCTTTGGGCGACTCTCGGGGGGCTTCCGGATGCTCCCGGAGCCGGTTTCGAGGAAGTCACCATGGCAGCCGCTCTGAAGATTCTCTTGATCACCACGCTGGCGGTGGTGCCCCTCACCGCTGTCCGCTCCCTCAACGGCCAGGAGCCGCTGCCACCACCGGTCAATTTTGATCCGTCTGCGCCCCTTCCCAGCGGAACCGTGATCGGCCCCGCCGGACCGATGCTGCCCGGTCCACCGCCCGCCCCGAGCAATTCGGTGCTGATTCCGCCCCTCGATGCCGAGGTTGTCTGGTGCCAACTGGTCGATGTGGCCGACGACTATTTCAAGGTCGAGCAGGAACAGCGGGTAATTTTCGCCCAAGGTATTCCAACCGAGGGTCGGATCGTCACCTTTCCGCAGACGGGAGCGACGCTGCTGGAGCCGTGGCGGGGTGATTCCGTCGGCTTCCGCGAGCGGTTGGAAAGCACCCTGCAGTCGATCCGGCGGATCGCCACCATCAGGCTGATTCCCGACCCCGGTGGCTGGCGGGTGGAGGTGGTGGTGCAGAAAGAACTGGAGAACCTCCGCAGGCCCATGCACGCCACTGCTGGCGGGGCCACCTTCCGCAACGACGACTCGCTGTACCGGTACGGCACCCCGCTGCCCGTCCTCGGCCAACGGGTCGGCGACCAGCCCCGGCCGGTCGCCACACCGACCCGCTCAGCCGGCTGGATTCCCCTCGGCCGTGACCCACTGCTTGAACGCCGCATGCTCGACAAGATTCTGGCGCAGCTCGGCGTCGCCCCCGTGCCCCAAGGCATGCCGTACTACCAGCCGCCGGGCTGACTTCACGGAAAGCCCGGGCATCCTGCCCGGCTTTCCTTGGGCAGAACACCACAAAGCCGAGGTTTGTGGTGTTCTGCTGGTGCTT
>CALAZQ010000169.1 GCA_937926325.1 uncultured Planctomycetaceae bacterium
GGCCTTCGCTCACTCGACGGAAACTTCGCTTCGCCATCCCGGCTACGCTCAGTTTCCAACGCCGCTCGATTGACATGGGCAACGCCCCTCATCTGTTTTTTCGCCAGATAAAGGGCTGCCACAAAAAGGAAACCGAAGCGTGAGATGGTCAGACCGCCTTCCGAATAGCAAAACCCACTGAATGAAAAAAATCCTCCTGCAACTCGATGTCGATCCCCAGCCCTGCCCGTTCGATGCCATCGTGGCCGTCGATGCCGGGGCCGAGGTGCTGCTGCGGCATGCCGACGTCACGCCGGCAGGCGTCACCCCGCTGGTACACGGTGCGATGTTCACCCGCGGCGGCGCCGACCTGGCCGCCACAGCGATCTTTCTCGGCGGCTCAGACGTGCCGGTGGTCGAAGCGGTGGCCCAGCAGGTGGCAAAAACATTCTTTGGGCCGGTGCGAGTCAGCGTGATGGTCGATCCGGCTGGCGCCAACACCACCGCCGCTGCCGCCGTCGTCGCGGCTGCCCGGCACCTGCCGCTTGCCGACCCGGCCGCAGCCGGCAGGCTGCGGGCCATCGTGCTGGGTGGCACGGGACCGGTCGGGCAGCGGGCCGGCCGCCTGCTGGCCGGCAAGGGCGTTCGGGTAACCCTCGTCTCTCGCTCAGCCGACCGGGCGGCCGCCTGCTGCGCGGCCATCAAGGCTCGGCAGCCGGCTGCCGCCGTGAACCCGGCGGCCAGCAGCGAAATGACCTCGCTGCTCGGTTCCGCCGATCTGATCATCGCGGCTGGCGCGGCCGGTGCTCAGCTGCTCACAGCCGAGCAGCTCGGCCAGGCGAATGCCTGCCGCGTCTGCATTGACCTCAACGCCGTTCCACCTGCCGGTGTGGCCGGGATTGAGCCGACCGACAAGGCTCGCACCATTGGCGGGATGACCGTCTACGGTGCCCTCGGGGTCGGCGGCACCAAGATGAAAATCCACCGGGCCGCCATCGGCCGGCTGTTCACCGCCAATGACCATTGGCTCGACGCCGAAGAGCTGCTCACGATCGGTGAGGAGCTCGACGCTTCCGCCTGACCGTCCAGTCGATGAGTGCCGGACAGAGCCGCGCCAGCCCCGCAAAGGCCTTGGCCCGCCAGCCGGGGTAGACCGTGCTGTTGCCGGCGGCGAGCGCCCGCACGATTGCTGCGGCCGTTGCCTCGGCCGAGAGCGGCCGGCCCTGGGACCAGCCGGGCCGCTCGCCGGCCAGCAGGTTGTCCCAGAATGCTGATTCGGTGGGGCCGAGGACTGCCAGCAACAGGCCGACTCCATCGTCGGCAAGCTCTGGACGAATGGCGGTCGCCAGCCCGTGCAGGGCAGCCTTGGCGGCGGAATATTCAGCGTGCAGCGGCAACGGGTGCAGGCCGAGGATCGACCCGACGAGGACCACCGCGGGCGTCCGGCCCGCGACCAACAGCGGCAGGGCCAGCCGCAACAGTTCTGCTGGCGCGAAGAAGTCAACTTCAAAGATCTCTCGCAGAATCTGGGGCGACGCCTCAGCAAACGGGCCGATCGCTCCGGAACCGGCGGCCGCCAGCACCAGATCGAGGCCGCCAAGCTCGGCGTTGGCATGGTCCACCAGCCGCTGGCGGAAGTCCGCCGCGGTGATGTCGCCGGCCAGCGGCAGGAGTCGGCCGTGGCTCCCCGCCGCCGCGTGGGCGACATCCCGGAGCCGCTCTTCTCGGCGGCCGGTGATCACCAGATCGACTCCCGCCTCGGCCAGGGCGATGGCCAGGGCACGCCCCACTCCCGAAGAGCCACCCGTCAGGATGCCCCGCAGGCCGGCAAGCCGACGACGACGGAATCGCAGCACCACGTCAGGAGGCTTCTGTCAGCGAGGAGGTTGACGGTGGCCCGACCGCCGGGGCGGCAGGCGACTGATCAGGGAAATCGACTGCTGCCGTGGCGGCATGCTCACGGACGGTCGCCTCCGCGGGATCGATTCGGCCGAGGACCGCCTGCGGCACCCGGCAGTGGATCGTCATCCGGTCTTCGCCGAACTGCCGGGAGAGAATCTCGCCGTGGGCGGCCAGCCAGGCCAGCAGCCGGCCGTTGCCGGCATCGGTTTCGACATCGACGTCACGGAAACTGCGACCGAGGGCGGCGCTGGCGGCATCGGCCAGTGTGTCGAGTCCCTCACCCGACTTGGCAGAGATGCAGACGGCGTGCGGGTGGCGGGCCAGCAGCCGTTGGCGACTGACCCGGTCGGTGACAGCGTCGACCTTGTTGAGCACGAGGATGGTGTCCTTCATATCGACACCAAGTTCCTCCAGCACCCCGTTGACGGCCTGGATTTGCTGCTCGACCAGCGGGCTCGAGGCGTCGGCCACGTGCAGCAGCAGGTCGGCCTGGCGGGTCTCTTCCAGGGTCGCCTTGAAGCTGGCGATCAGCCGGTGGGGCAGGTCGCGGATGAATCCGACGGTGTCGCTGAGCAGCACCGGGCCCCAGCTGGGCAGCTTCCAGCGGCGGGTCCGGGTGTCGAGCGTGGCAAAGAGTTTGTCTTCGGCCAACACGCCGGCGGCAGTGAGGGTGTTGAGGAGCGTGCTCTTGCCGGCATTGGTGTAGCCGACCAGTGAGACGGTCATCTGCTCGTGCCGGGCGGCCACCTGCCGTTCGCGGCGGGCATGGATGGTGTTCAGTTCTTGCTTCAGGTCATGGATCCGCTTTTCGACCAGCCGGCGGTCAACCTCCAGCTGCTTCTCACCCGGGCCCCGCATGCCGATGCCCATCTTCAGCCGCGACAGATGGGTCCACATCCGTTTCAGCCGCGGCAGTGAGTATTCCAGCTGGGCCAGTTCGACGGCCAGCCGGGCCTCGTGGGTGCGGGCCCGGGCGGCGAAGATGTCGAGGATCACCTCCGATCGATCGAGCACCTTGCAGCCCAGCTCACGTTCAAGGTTGCGGGTCTGGGCCGGTGAGAGGTCGTTGTCGAACATGACCACATCGGCATCATGGTGCTCGACGAGGGCGACCAGTTCGAGCAGCTTGCCCCGGCCCAGATAGGTTCGTTGATCGGGCTCGTGCCGCCGCTGTATCAGTTCCGCCACCACGTCGGCGCCGGCGGTGGTGGCCAGACCGGCCAACTCGGCCAGAGGATCTACCGGATCTGCCGGAGGGCTGAGATAGACGCCCACGAGCACCGTCGGCTCGGCCTCGACCCCGGTGGTTCGCTCGGGCAGGCTCACGCGGCGGTATCCTCCGCCCCGGCGGTGAGGTGGCAGCAGCTCTCCCAGCGGCGGGTGTCGAGCAGACCGTCGGCGACTGCATCTTTGACCGCGCAGTCAGCCTCGTGCGAATGGCTGCAGTCGGGAAAGCGGCAGTGGTTGGCCAGTGGCCTGAGATCGCGGAAGGCCGCGGGCACTTCGGCCGGCACCGTCTCCCAGAGCTGAAACTGCCGGACGCCGGGAGTGTCGACGAAGCTGCCGCCGTGTGAGTGCGGCAGCAGTCGGGCGACGGTGGTGGTATGCCGCCCTTTCTCATTGTCGCGGCTGACGTCACCGACCGGCAGGGCCAGTTGTGGCTCCAGCCAGTTCAGCAGCGAAGACTTGCCGACCCCGCTTTGGCCGATCACCGCCGTGACCCGGTCGGGAAGTTCCGCCCGTAGCCGCTGCATCCCGAGGCCCGTGCGGGTTGAACAGAGCACCGTGGTGTAGCCCATGCGGGCATAGACTCCGGCCAACGGAATCAGGCTGGCGGGAGTGACGAGGTCGGCCTTGTTGAGGCAGATCACCGGCCGGATACCGGCCGCCTCAGCGGCGACGATCAGCCGGTCGATCAAGCCCGGCTTGAGGTCGGGCTCGGCGGCACTGCCGACGATGAACACCTGATCGACGTTGGCGACGATCGTATGCCGACGGCCCCGGCTGGCCCGGCTCAGGGCGGTTCGGCGGGGCTCGATCGACTGAATCGTCGCCTCTTCTCCGCGGCCCAGCACCCGCACCCAGTCGCCGGCCAGAACAGGGTGCCGCTGGTCGGTGGCCAGATCACGAAGCACCTGCCGGATTGTGCACCGTTCGAGTGTGCCCTGGGCATCCCGGACAAAGCTCTCCAGCCCGTGGGCGTGAAGCACCTGCCCCCGCCAACAGGCCGCGGCGTCCGGCACCGAAGCCGCCGGGAGGTCATCGGCCAGTTTGACCGTGCGTTTTCGGGTCAGTTCGCCCTTGCCGGAAATCCGTTCGCTCCGCACCAGGCGATCGTCGGCCTCGTCGTCGGCCAGATCGCGAGTGACATCGGTCCGCCGACGCTTGGCGTGGCGATTCTTGCGAAAGTTGACCCGGGACGTCCGCGGCTGCGTCATGGCACCATCATATCCCGCGACCGTCCGCTGCGGCGAATCGACCCGGCAGGACGGGCCTTTTTCCCGCCCGGATCAACGGGAGACTCGCCGCGGATCCTGTCGCTGGCCCCGCGACTCCAGGCCCGACGCTTGGAGCAGGCTGCGGCTAAAGACATCGGGCTCGACCAGCCGGCTGCGGGCTTCGGCAGTCGCGCCAAGTTCGTTGGGGTCGTAGAGAAATTCAAAATCGTGCTTTGCGACCGACAGGGTGTCGCCCGGCTTCACATGCTGCTCGTTGATTCGGACACCATTGACCTTGGTGCCATTGCTGCTGCCAAGATCCTTGACCGTCCAGATCCCCTCTTCGACGGCAAGCTCACAGTGGGCCCCTGAGACCGTAGGAAACCGGAGCACAATGTCGGACGATTCCCGCCGGCCAACGACGAGCGTTTTCTTCAGGAGGGGAATCGGGTCGCCGCCTCCCAGCGGCTGGAGTTCACCATACATAGGGGAAAGAAATCCTGTTTCAATAGTTGTCGAACGTCATGGTGCAGCGATGGCAGGAACTGTCCAGCATTTCTGGATCAGCCAGCGGACGCCAGATAACCATACGATGCCAACAAGTGTCGCGTTCGAAAAGTCGCTTTTCGGGGGGAGCCCGGTGGTCGCTTGCCAGCTGCCCTTTGCCGTGCAACGATTTTGCTGATCTGAGCGGGCCGGGTGATCGCCGGTTTCCCTTGGTGGGTGCATGTTTTGTGCCAAATTGAGGGAAACGGGAGGAAAGTCCGGGCTCCACAGGGTGCGATGGTGGGTAACGCCCACCGGCCGGAAGGCCAGGGAAAGTGCCACAGAAAACAGACCGCCGTCGGCGTTTGTCGGCGGTAAGGGTGAAACGGTGAGGTAAGAGCTCACCAGCAGGCCGGGTGACCGGCCTGGCTCGGTAAACCCCATCGGGAGCAAGGCCGAACAGCAGGGAGTTCGCCGTTCGCGGCGGCCCGGGGCGACCCGCTCCGGCTTCCCTTCGGGTGGGCCGCTGGAGGCGGCGGGCAACCGTCGTCCTAGAGAAATGATCGCCCCGCCAGAGCCGATGGCTCTGGCGGACAGAACCCGGCTTACAGGCCCGCTCAGATTCTTTTCCGACCGCTGGAGGCTGACCGCTGGCTTAGCTGGCTTTCAGCTCCCGCTCGGTTTCCTCGTCAATCAGCTTGAGCAGCTTCGATATACACAGGGTGTTGATGCTGACCTTCATCTGCTGGGCTTCGGCTTTGAGGGTTTCGTGCAGCGATCGCGGCATCCGCACGGTGACGACCCGCTGGCTTTCTCGGGGGGCGGGCTGATCCTGCTGCCGCTGCCGGAGATCGTCGAGCATTTCCCGAATCCGGGCGTACTCCGGTGAGCACTCAAACCGCATCAGTGACTCAGAAGTCTGGAACGTCCGCCGGACGATCCCTTCAAGCCCCATGATTTCACGGAAAAAAACCAACCACTCAGGGTTGGTGGCAAACAGCTGCTCGGCAACCTCGAGGACAGCCTGTGGACCATGTTCCTGCCGGACGGTGCCCGATTCGGCAAGTGTTGCCTCGGTTCGTGTCGCCATTTGCAAGCTCCTGTTGTTCTACCGGTGCGGTGGGCCATGGGCCCTTCCAACTCTTCTGTTGAATCGGGCATCCGCTCCACGCCCGAACGTCAAAGCTTTCGCATGCAGTCAAGCAGTGAATGCAAGTCCTTTGATAGCAGTGGTTTGCGCGCATTGCCGGGCGGCTGCCTTAAGTTCCGGCAGCCTTGCCTGCCGGAGGTGCAGGGGTGCTGCTGCCTAGAAAGTGCGCAGCGGCCCGGTTTCGCATTTGCCAACTGTCCGGCTTGTGCGGGCTTCCCGATTGCAGCAGGCGTCGGTGCGGGTAGCCACCGGTTTTTCCGGCGAAACTGGCCGCCTCACCGGCGGCCGATGGCCAATTCAAGAACCGCCGCAGCGATGTCTTCCGGCCCGACCTGCTGCAGCGCCCGCCAACCCGGGACCGCGTTGACCTCCAGCAGCCAGAGGGAACCATCGGCCGCCGGCAGCAGGTCGACCCCGGCGAGTTCGGCCCCGACCGTCGCCGCTGCCCGCCGGGCCAAGTCGATCCAATCAGCCGGGGCCGCGAAGGCGGCCGGTTGCCCCCCGAGGGCGATGTTCGTCCGCCATTCGCCGACGGGGGCGACCCGCTTCATTGTGAAAACCCGTTCGCCCACCACCAGGATGCGAACGTCCCAGCCCTCGTGCGGAAGCTGCTGCTGCACGAGGATGGCCCCCTGGCTGTCGAGCAATTGCTCATGAGCCCCCGCTTCATCAAGCCGACAGAGGCCGCGACCATTGGCGCCGAACAGTGGCTTGGCGACCAGGCGGCCCCCCAGCTCTCCCCGCACTCGCTGCAGGTCGGCCCGTGACTGCACGACCGCCGACGGGATGACGGGCAGGCCTGCTGCCGCCAGCCGGGCGGTGGTCAGGTATTTATCGATCGCCACCTCGAGCGCTGCCGGAGCGTTGAGCACCCGCCGACCGCGAGCCGCCAGCCGGCCGAGGATGTCCATCCGGCTGATCACCTGCTCCAGCGTGCCGGTTGGCATGCCGCGGACGATCAGGCAATCTGCCTGCTCGACCGCAGCGGGCAGAAAATGTTCCTCGCCATCGCTGACCAGTGCTGCCAGTTCCGGCCAGGTCACCAATTGGCCATCGGCCCGGCCAGGGCACCGCCGCAGCAATTCGTTGACATGCCAGCTGCCAGTGTTCCCGATCAGCGCAATCTGTGGCCGGTGCGGCATGGCGGGTCAGCCAGCCGCCGAAAATGATCGGGCCACCACCTCGGCCTCGATCTGTCCGAAGCGACAGCAGCGGCCCGTGTCGCGATTGATGAACTCCACCACCGCCGGCGCAAAGAGCGCCGGATCGAGGGCATAGAAATCGCCATTGGCCTGCTTGAACAGCTCGCCAAACGGCTGCCCGTGGGCCGGGGAGTGGCTGCTGACGATCTGCGGGCCGATCAGGTCGAGGCTGGCATCGTCCCCGACGACCTCGAGCTGGGCGAATCCCCCATAAAGAATCGCGTCGTTGGTCATGCCGATGGCGGCCAGATCAGCGGCTGCCACCGGGGGCAGCGGAGCCGCCGCCCGGCCCGCGACGATGCGGCCGAGGTCGAACTGCCGTTCGTGCAGCTGGTGCAGCGCCGTCTCAAGCGACCGAGCGACGACCTGCAGCGTACCCGCCGGGCTCGCGGTGGCGGCCACCAGCAGAATCAATCCGTCCGGTGCCACGCCGGCGCGGTCGGCAAGCCGGCGACAGACCTGTTCTGGCGGAAGCTGGCCCGACTCCAGCAGGCCGACCGCCACCGCCGGTCGCTCCCGCCCGCCGATGGTGTCGAAGAGCGGCTCGCCCCCGATGGCGGCTCGAAGTGGCCCGCTTGCCATGGCAAAGTAACCGCCCTCGTCAACCTTCCAGCCGGCATACTGGGCCCCCAGGCACGCAGCCACCGGATCGGTGGACGCGACCTCGACAACCGGCCAGGGGCATTCCGGCCAGACCTGTTCCAGCGGCGTGCCCTTTCCGATGTCCTGCAGCCTGACCTCACCCCGGCCCCCTAAGGCCGCCCGGGCAAGCAGGATGCCCAGCCTGTTTCCGCCGCTGGCGCTAACCCCGCAGTCAATCACCCGGCAGCCGCCACGATGGTGCACCTCCGCAGCAAAGCGGGCCGGGTTTTCCAGCAAACCGGTAAGCAGCGAGACGGCGGCGGCATTGAGCGTGGGAGAGGCGTCCCTCCCAGCGGCAGGATCGATAGCAGAGGGCTGATTCAAGGCAGCAGTGTTTCTCGAAACGCGGAGGAGGAGACAGGGTGATTTGACTGCCTTATCAAAGACCGAAGGTTCGCTGAGCCGTGACCACCCGAAACCGCTATCTTTGTCGCAGAAGATTGGCTTGGCAACCGCCGGGGCACCGGCAACTGCCAGCCAGACGATGCCGCTGAACGACTTCACGCTGCCCAGAGGGCGGACGAATGCCGAGTCTCACCGTCGAAAATTACGTGAAGGCGATCTATCAGATCGCGGCCACACATGGCCACCAGGCGGTCAGCACCGGTCAACTGGCCGCTGCACTCGGCGTGGCGCCGGGGACGGTCACCAGCATGCTGAAAACCCTCGATACCGCCCGGCTGGCGACCCACACCCCCTACGAAGGGGTCGCCCTGTCGGAAACGGGCCGAGCGCTCGCCCTGCGGGTGATTCGCCGACACCGACTGATTGAGCAGTTTTTGGTGCAGACCCTCGAGATGACCTGGGATGAGGTCCACGAAGAGGCCGAACACATGGAGCATGCGGTCAGCGACCTGCTGGTCGATCGGATCGACGCCTATCTGGGTCGGCCCGAGGTTGATCCCCACGGCGACCCGATCCCGCGGGGTGACGCCGATCGGATCGAGGAGGTCACCGATGCCGGCCACACCCTCGCCGCCGCCGCCGCGGGCGAGCGGTTCCGGGTGACCCGCGTCCTCGATCAGTCCCCGCCATTTCTCCGCTATCTGGCCGAAAGCGGGCTGGTGCTCGATGCGGTCGGCAGCGTTGAACGGGCGGTCGATGATGCCGGGGTGGTTCGGGTTCACATCGGCGGTGGATCGATCGCCTTGCCCCGAGACGCTGCCGCCAGCCTGATCGTCACTCCGCTTTCCTAGCCGACTCCGGTAGCTGCTCCCAAATCGCCGCTTGGCCGAGGCACTCATCGACCTCAACCCGCAGTCCAGCCGTAAGCGGCTGGCCAGCCGCGGCGAAGGCGTTGAGCAGTTCGCGGCCAATCCAGCGGGCCAGCCACTCGGCGGTGGTGTTGGCCAGCGGCAGCAGGCGGCACTCGTCAGCTGGGAACACCCAGCGGCGGCTGCCGAACCGGACCTCCACCTCGGGCTGACCGGCGACGATCTGTTCCATGACGGTCAGCAGCCGATTCTCGGTCGGCAGCAGCATGGCATGGTCGAGCCGCGCGACGATGGCCGTCAGCGTGTCCCGCAGCCGAATGAAATCGACCACCATGCCGTGGCGGTCGGGACTGCCGACGACCTCGCAGGCAACGGTCCAGTTGTGCCCATGAATCGGCTCACAGATCTCGTCGGTGAGGGTGATGAAGTGACCAGCAGAAAAGACGTGAACAGCTTTTCGCATGGTGACGCGGTAGTGGTCGGGCATGAGTGGTCTGTCCGGAGAACGTGATCGGGGATTGTCGGCGGTCAACAGTGAAGCGTCGGGCCGGGCCGCTCACCCTTCGGTTGTGATGGACCGCCAGAGGTGAATATAGAGGGCTGCAGCGATCAGGTCGGCCGTGGTGCCGGGGTTGAGCCGGCGGGGGCGGCGGAGGCTGCGGTCGAAGTGGGCAACGGCGGTTGGCCACGCCGGGCCGGAAAGGTCGGCGATGGCCGCGGCCTGCCGGGAGACCTCGATTGCGGCCGGCAGCCCGTGCCGTCGGGCAATCAGGGAGTCGGGTGTTCGGGCCAGTTGTCGCACCGCTGCCCGCACGATGGCCTCTTCCCAGCCGTGGCCGGCTGCCTCAAGCTGCGCCAGGTCGGCCACCGGCCCGATCCACAGTGACTCATAGCCCTGGGCCCAGAGGGCGGCGATGCTGTCGCCCGGCGTTCGTGCAGCTGCCGCCTGCATGGCGGCAAGGATCGATCGGGGAGCCGGCCCGGCAACGTCGTGCTGAGGCTGCCGGCCGAGCCCCCCGGCGCCGGCCGCGCGAATCGCCGCGTAGATCGCCGCTGCATCGGCCTCATCGAGCTTGGCAAGGAGCTGCCTCACTGCCGCCGGCACGAGCTCATGGCCAGCGGCCACGGTCGCCGCCATTGGGGCAACCGCCAGCACGATCCCGAGATTGGCATTGGACTGGCTGACCGCCCGCGATGCTGCGACGGCCGCGTGGATGACCTGGCCGAGCGGCTCGCGGCCAGCCCGATCCAGCGGCGGGCCGATGGCCCGGGCGGCGGCCTGCAGGTCGGCATACGAGAGATCGGCAAAGGCCGCCTCGGGATGGACGTTGCCCGGCTTGCGGGCCGTTGCCTCGAGCAGACTGGCGGCTGTGGCTGCCCAGCCCGGGCTGTGGCGGCCGGCGTCTGCGATCTTTCCGCCGGCCAACGCCGACGCCGCCTCGCGGAGCGACTGGTCACCGGCCGGGAAATGTGAGTTCTCGATGTCGGGCATCACATCGGTGGGCATGGTATGAAACAATCCGGCGGCAGCCGATCGGGTGCGCCGCCACCCATCTGCCGCCTCGTATCGCCATCGGGAAGGAGCACCATCATGCCACAGACCCCCAGCATCACCATCGGGCCAGAGGCCTTCATCAACCGCGAGCTGAGCTGGCTGGAATTCAACCTCCGCGTGCTCGAGGAGGCGGAGAATCCAGAAAATCCATTGCTGGAACGGATGAAGTTCCTGGCGATCTTCAGCTCGAACCTCGATGAGTTTTTCATGGTCCGGGTGGCGGGTGTCCGTGAGCAGGCCTTTGGGGACGGCGCACCTCAGGATTTTGCCGCCGACGGCATGACTGCGATCGAGCAACTGCGGGCGATCGGTGCCCGCACCCAGGAACTGGTCGCCCGTCAGTACCGCTGCCTCCGCGAGAGTATTGGACCGGCGATGGTGGAGGCTGGCTTCAGCGTCATGAAGTACGCCGACCTTGATGCCGAGCAGCGGGAGTATGTCGATACCTTCTTTCGGGAGCGGGCCCTGCCGATCCTGACCCCGATGGCCTGCGACCCGGCCCATCCCTCGCCGCGGTATCACAACCGTGGGCTTTATCTCGGGGCGATGCTCGAGCATGAGGCGGGCCTCGGCCCGAAGCAGCTCTTCGCCGTTGTGCAGGTGCCCCAGGTGCTGCCGCGAATCGTCGTCCTGCCCGGCAGTGGCGGTGGAAAGGCTGCGTTCGTGCTGCTGGAGGAACTGGTTGCCGCCCGGCTTCCGGAACTCTTCGGCGGATTCTCAGTGAAGTCGTGGACGACCTTCCGGATCACCCGGGACTGTGACCTTGAACTGCTCGAGCAAGAGTCGGACGACATGCTCCGGCTGATCGAGGAGCGGCTCAAGGCCCGGCAGCGGGGGCAGGCGGTGCGAATCGAGATTGCGGCCAAGGCCGACGAGGCGATCGCCCAACGGATCATCGACGACGAAGACCTGCACAGCGGCAGCGACGACCCCGGCGATGCCGGCTATGACGAGGTCTACCGCATCGATGGGCCACTCGATCTGACCGGGCTCTGGGAGCTTTACAAGCTTCCCGGGTTTGAGAAATTTCACGATGCGGTCTTCACCCCGAGAATGCCGCCTGCTTTTCGGCAACGGCGGGACATCTTCGCGGCGATCGCCCGGGAGGACATCCTCGTCCACCACCCTTATGAATCGTTCGACCCGGTGGTCGAGTTTGTCACGTCGGCGGCCAAGGACCCGCGGGTGCTGGCCATCAAGCAGACCCTCTACCGCACGAGTGGCGACTCACCGATCACCCGGGCGTTGATGGAGGCGGCGGAAGCCGGCAAGCATGTTACGGCGCTCGTGGAGCTGAAGGCCCGGTTCGACGAGGCCAACAATGTCAGCTGGGCCCGCCAACTCGAGCGGGCTGGTGTCCATGTCGTCTTCGGCTTTCTCGACCTCAAGACCCACTGCAAAGTCTCGCTGGTGGTGCGAAACGAACGAGACGGACTGAAGCGGTATGTTCATCTCGGGACCGGCAATTACAACCCCGCCACCGCCACGATCTATACCGACATCGGGCTGTTCACGGCCGATGAGGCGATTGCCGAGGATGCCACGGCGCTGTTCAACCTGCTGACCGGCTACTCGCAGGGCCATGCCTGGCAACAGCTGATCGTCGCCCCGAACGACCTTCACCGCCGGACCCTGGAACTGATCGATGGCCAGACCGCCCGCGCCGCAGCTGGCAAGCCGGCCCGGATTTTTGCCAAGGTCAACTCACTGGTTGACCATCAGGTGATCGAGGCCCTTTACCGGGCCAGCGAGGCGGGTGTGCCGATCGACATCCTCTCGCGGGGCATCTGTTCCCTGCGGCCCGGCGTGCCGGGGCTCAGTGAGAACATCAAGGTTCGCAGCATTGTTGACCGATTTTTGGAGCACAGCCGGATTTACATCTTCGGGGAAGGCGACGAGGCCGAGGTCTATCTGGCCAGTGCCGACTGGATGCCACGAAACTTCTTCCGGCGGGTCGAGGTGATGTTTCCGGTGCTGGCAGAACCGCTCCGGCGGCGGATGCTCGACTCGATCATTCCGACCTATCTCGCCGACAACACCCGCACCCGCATCATGCAGGCCGACGGCAGTTTCGAACTGCTCCACCCGGCTGCGGGTGAAGAGCCGGTCCGCTGCCAGGTGCGGTTCATGGAAGAGTCGGCCAAACCCGCGGCGACCGCAACCAAGCTGCCGAGTCTGGACGGCGAAACCGGGGGCCAGCCGGCGGCGGTCAATGGCAAGCCCCGAGCCTCCGGGTCGCGGCCGCGTCAAGGCGGGTTGAAGGGGCGGAAGGCTCGCTCGTAAACTCCAGGGTTTCGGTTCGGCAGCCCGGGCAGGTCCGTGGCCTGACCGATCTGGGCAGCGGTACGGGTGCAAGCCAACGCTATGGCCGACGATCACTATCAGGTTCTCGGGGTGCCGCGGACGGCGACCGCGGAGGATATCCGGAAGGCCTACCGGGAGATGGCCAGGAAGTACCATCCCGACCTCCACCCCGACGACAAGGCAGCCCAGGAGCAGTTCAAGAAGGTGCAGACCGCCTTCGACGTGCTCAATGACCCGAGCAAGCGAGAGATGTACGACCGCTACGGCAGTTCCTTTGAGGGCGTCGGCGGTGGTGGCGGTGGCTGGAGCCCCCAAGGGCAGGCCGGTCCGTTTCCGGGCGGGCCACAGGCCGGTGCAGAGATCGACCTGGAAAGCCTCTTTGGCGGCGGCTTTGCCGATCTCTTCGGCGGCGGTGGTGGCCGTGGCAAGCGAGCCGGGCGGGGCCGACGGGCGGCGGCGATGCCGGGGGAGGATCTCTCGGCCACGATCACCGTGCCCTTCAAACTGGCGATCGACGGCGGCAAGACCGAGGTGCGGATCGAGCGGGATGGCCGTGGTGAGACGATCAGTGTCACCATTCCGCAGGGGCTGCCCGACGGCGGCCGGATGCGGCTGCGGGGCCAGGGGCGGCCTGGCAGCGGTGGTGGGCCGGCGGGCGATCTGCTGCTGCTGGTGCGGGTTGAGCCGCATCCCGTGTTCCGCCGCGACGGCGACACGCTCAGAGTCGGGCTGCCGATCACGCTCTCCGAAGCAATTGCCGGGGCCAAGGTCGATCTGCCGACACCCTGGGGCACGATCAGCCTGCGGATTCCACCGGGCACCTCTTCGGGCAAAAAGCTTCGGGCGGCTGGCATGGGCGTGCGGCATGCCAATGGAGCAAAGGGCGATCTGATCGCTGATGTCCAAATTGCCCTGCCGGGTGGAGCCGATGCAGCAACAACCGAGGCCCTGCTCGAAGCTGCCCGGGCGGCCGAGGCGACGGCGACTGAGCCGCCTCGGGCGGGGCTGGTCTGGTGACCGATGCTGGCGGGGATCGCCGTTTTCCTCGCGACGTCCGGCTGCGGCGACCACTGGATTTCAAGGCGGTCTACGCCGGGCGGCTGTCGGTGGCGGCTGGCCCGCTGGTGCTGTACGGACTGCGGCAGCCCGAGGCGACAACGGCAACACGGCTGGGCCTGTCGGTCTCCCGCCGGGTCGGCAAGGCGGTTGTCCGCAACCGCTGGAAGCGGCGGCTGCGGGACGTCTTCCGGAGGCTGCGGGCCCGGCTGCCCGCCGGGTTCGACCTGGTGGTGGTGGTGCGGGCGGTCGGTCCGCCGCGGGCCGGTGCAGCGGGGGTGGCGGCGATTGAGCGGCTGCTGCTCGACCTCGTCGGCCGGTTGGTCAGGAAAATCGGCAGGCGGGCAGGAGCTGCCGGGCCGTCCGACCAAGGGTCGTCACCCGACCCCGCGAAATCGTCACCCCCGGGTCAGGGCAGTTGAGATGGCTGGTCGCTTCTGCCAACTGCTGGAGAGAGTGGCCGCCGCTGCCGACCGGCTGGCAGTCTCGATACTCCTCGGGCTAGTCACTGCCTATCGCCTGCTGCTCAGCCCGCTGTTGGGCCGGCACTGCCGGTTCCAGCCGTCCTGTAGCCAATACTTTGCTGAAGCGGTGCGAAAGTATGGAGCCGTCCGCGGCAGTATCAAAGGGATCGGTCGCATCTGCCGCTGCCACCCGTGGCACCCCGGCGGTCATGATCCGCCGTGAGTGTTTTCTGTGAAGGGCACGAACAGGCTGCTAGCCGATGCCCTGCCGCACGGCCCAGACCGCTGCCTGGGTGCGGTCGTTGACGGCAAGCTTGCGGAGCAGGTTCTGCACATGTTCCTTGACCGTCTCAACGCTGATGGTCAGGGCGTCGGCGATCTCCTGGTTCGACAACCCCATGGCGATCACCCGCAGCACCTGGGTCTCCCGCGGGGTCAGCGGCACATCGATGCCGGCCGGGAGCGTGCGGTCGGCCAGCCGGCTGGTCATCAGCCGCAGTTCACCCTGCTTGTGGGGAGAACTGCCGCTGACAGCTCCCTTGATCGCGGCGATCAGCGATTGCCGCCCCACACTTTTCATGAGCACGTCGGTTGCGCCGGCGGAGGCTGCCCGGGCGACATACGTGGGGTTGTCAAAGGCTGTAAAGACAATCACGCAGACATTTTCACAGGCCTTCCGCAGTGGCTTGATCAGCGAGAGGCCGTCTTCCCCGTCCCGCAGGCGGATGTCGAGCAGCAGGGCATCGGGCTGCAGCCGGCGACACAGGGCCTCTGCCTCGTCGCCGGTCGCGGCCGTCCCAACAATCTCGATTCCCGTTTCGTTGAACAGGGTCTTGAGGCCCTCGCAGACAACCTCATGGTCGTCCACGATGACCAGCCTGATGGGGGCGTGCTCGGGCATTGGGAAGGCATCCTTCAGAACTGGGGCTGTCTGTTGAGGGGGCGTCTGGGGGTAACCCCCCCTCGCAACCATCCGCAGCATATCGTAAATCGACTCTCGCTGACATCCCATCCACGCCCGGAGCCGGGCGACGGCTAGGGCAGGTTTCCAGCAAGAAAAGCTGTTTTTGCCGCCGGCTGCGGCCAGCGAGACAGCGGCCCAAGCTGCTGCCCGTCAGCCGGCTACCAGCCAGCCCGAGTGGGTGAGCCACTGCTGCAGCCAGGGAAGCGTCCAGGGGCTCCAGGCGGGGGCCGCCACTGAGACCACCGACAAGGCCAGTAGAACCAGCAGGAGCCCCGTGCCGAACCGACCTGCCTGCAGCCGGTCAGCCGCCGGCGTGATGGCGAAGGCCCACAACGGCGCCAGCCAGAAGACCCAGCGAAAGCCACTCGCGGTGCCGCCATAATTCCGGTCGAGCGGCTGACGGGTCAGGTAGAAGACAATCACCACGAAGGTGACCAGCCCAATCGCGATCGCCAGCAGCTGCCAGCCAGGACCAGCCCGCTGCCGTAGCAGAAGCAGGCCGGGGATCAGCAGCAGCCAGGCCGGGGTGAGTGAAAAGATGCCGTGATGCCCGATGAGCGTATGCAGGGCATAGACGGCAATGGCTGGCTCTCCCCGATCGATACCCTGGGGATTCCGCCAGTAGCTCTCGATCACCTTGCCGTTTGGCAGCGTGAATCGATAGTCGTACCAGTTGTCGGGGTTCCACTCGTGGGGCTGGCCCGGTGGCTGATTGCTGGTGGGGGCTGGCGGAGTGGCGGTCGGAGTCGAGCCGCGAAAGGCATAGGCCGGCAGCGGTGTGCCATGGGCCAGCATGTTGGTGCCGATGGCGGCAACGGCCACCAGTGCGACCGCCGGCAGGGCAGCCAGCACCGTCCGCCGCCAGTCGCAGACGGCCAGCAGCCCCAGCACCGCGGCCGTCCAGGCGAGGGCCGGCAGTTCAAAGGCGGCCGCCAGCCCCGCTGCCAGCCCGGCGGTGCCAAACCAGCCCCAGCGGCGGCTGCCGTTGGCCACGATCGCCAACACCGCCCAGAGGCTCACCGCCGCGCAGGCGGCGGCAAACAGGTGATTGTTGAGCACGACGGCAAAGGTGTTGAGCAGGGTGCCACAGGCAATCACGGCCGCCGCCCAGAGCCGGCCGCGATCGGTGCGGCCCACCCGGTCGATGCAGCCAAACGCCGCCAGCATCGTGACCGCCAGCGGCAGCAGGCCGTACAGCACCAGCAGCAGACGGCCGAGTTCAAAGGGATGGTCGCCGAGCGTCCAGCCGGTCAGCTGGTGAAGCAACCAGTAGGGCCCGGCCAGCAACACCGGCAGCAGCGGGGGCTTACTTGAATAGAGGTGCAACTGCCCGTCGGCACCGGGGTGGACGACGGCGTCGATGGTGTCCCATCCGGGCTCAACCACCAGGGGTTCAATCGCAAAGCTGCCCCGCTCAACCAGGCTGCGGATCGTCAGCCAGCGGCTGCGGTCGTTGCCCGACAAAAACGGCCGGAGCAGCCGTTTCTCGGTCTTGATGGTCGCGGCCATTTGCCGCCGGATTGCCGCGGCGTCAGCTGGAACCCCGGCGTCGGCCGCGCGGGCCAGTCGGCGTTTGACCGCGTCGTCGATCAGCCGTTTTTCGAGCGCCAAGCGATCGACGCTGGCGACCGTCCCAATCCGGCCCAGGACGCCGCCCAGGGCCACCGCAGCCAGCAGCCCGTAGACGGTCCAGCGGAGGCTGGCGGTCGTGTCGGCAGCGGGCTGCGGAGGTGGCTTTGCCCCCAGCCGGCCGGCCTGCAGGGCCAGCCAGACCCGGGCCAAGTCGAAGAGCCCGTGAAAGAACCGGGTGAACCCATATTTCGAGACGCCCCGCGTGCGGGGGCGGTGATGCACCGGCTGCTCAACCACCCGGCCGCCGGCCGCCGCGGCCAGCACCGGGATGAACCGGTGCATGCCGGTGGTGAGCGGTAATCGCCGAGCAACGTCGCCCCGCATCGCCTTCAGGCCGCAGTTGTGATCGTGCAGCTGGACTCCGGTCAGCCAGCTGACCAGCAGATTGAAAACCCGCGAGGGCAGGGTCTTGTGCCAGGGGTCGAGCCGAGGGGTCTTCCAGCCGTTGACCAGATCGGCCGTGGCTGCCGGCTGCGGCCGGTCGATGCCCGCCAGGCCGAGCTGGGCCACCATGCCGGGGATTTCAGCTGGATCGTCCTGGCCGTCGCCATCGAGCATCACCACCGCCTCGCCCCGGACCCGGGTAAAGCCGAGGGCGAGGGCGGCCGATTTGCCGCGACCGTCGACCAGCGGCAGGCAGGCAATCCGGTTGTCGGCGGCCGCCACCGCGGCAACCTCCGCGGCCGAGCCGTCAGTCGAGCCGTCATCGATCACCAGCACTTCCCAGCGATAGCCGGCGGCGTCGAGAGAGCCGGCGATCTCCATCAGCAGCGGGCCGATGTTGCCCGCTTCGTTTCGCACCGGAATGACGAGGCTGACCTGCGGGGAAGTGGGGGGCGGGTTCGGCATCGAGCGAGACAGGCGGGGGGGCGGGAAGTGGCCCAGAAAGGCCGCTGGGCCGCCGAGTATGGCACGGGGCGGCGGTCGGGTTCGACCCGAATTCGGAACTGGTTCCCGATTCGGCTGAGGCCTGCCTACAATCGGGGCTTTCGTCAGCTTCAGCCCTCCGTCTGGGAAGCAACGCCCGCCCCATGACCCGCCTGATCTCTCTCGGTGTCATCCTCGGCCTGATCGCCGTCTTCGGCCTGCTGTCGCTCCGGGTGATGGCGAGCTTTCTGCTGCCGCTGCTGCTGGCGGCGATGCTGGTGGTGATCTTTGGGCCACTCTACCGCTGGCT
Source organism: uncultured Planctomycetaceae bacterium (assembly GCA_937926325.1). Classification (GTDB taxonomy): domain Bacteria; phylum Planctomycetota; class Planctomycetia; order Pirellulales; family UBA1268; genus UBA1268. Next base: position 18,166 of record CALAZQ010000169.1, read on the forward strand.
CCGGCAGCTGCTGCGAAGCCCCGACTGGGTGGCGGCCGGGCTGACCACGGCGTTTGTGCTGTTGATTGTGCTGGTGCCGTTGGTGCTGCTGGTGATCCGGGCCGGTGGCGATGCCGTGGCCATGCTGAAAAGTCCGGCCGGCATCCGGCTTGACCCGGCAATCCTCGACGGGCTGATTGCCTCGGTGAACGAGGCGATCGGGCTCCATCTGACCGCTGATGACGTCAACACCGAGTTGCGGCGAGTCGCAGAGGATCTGTTCGGGCCGATTGCCACCGGGGCGCCGGTGGTCATCGTCAAGCTGATCATCGGCGTGATCGTGATGACGGTGTCGCTGTTCTATTTTCTGGCCGACGGGCCGCGGATGTTTGCCGCCGTCACCCGGCTGATTCCGCTCGACCAGCGGTATCAGTGGCAGTTGCTCGAGGAGTTTGAGGAGATCAGCCGGGCGGTGGTCAGTTCGACGCTGCTGGCAGCAATCGTGCAGGCTGTCCTGGCCGGATTTGGCTTTTATGTTGCGGGCCTGCAGACAGTCTTCCTGCTGACGTTGTTGACATTTTTCACGGCGATGATTCCGTTCGTGGGGGCGGCAGCCGTCTGGGGTGGGGCGAGTCTCTACCTGCTGTTTTTCGTCAAAGACACCTGGGCCGCCGCCGGGCTGGCCCTCTGGGGCGTCTCGGTTGTCTCGACCATCGACAATGTGATCAAGCCGATTGTGCTGCACGGCCAGTCGAAGCTGCACCCACTGCTGGCCCTGCTCAGTGTGCTCGGCGGGGTCGGGGCCCTCGGCCCGATTGGCATTTTTGTCGGCCCGATCGCCGTTGCCTTCCTGCAGGCGGCGCTGACGATGTTGCAGACTGAGCTCGACACGCTGGCCCACGATAAGCAGCAAGGCATCGTGACTCCGGCCGAGTTGCACAAGGGGACCGACCGAGGGTGAAATAGAGTTCCGTGGGCCGACGGACGACCGCCAGACCTTCCCGCTGAAAGGCATACTCATGTTGCTGAAATTCTTCTGCCTGACCGCTGCCATGCTGGCGGCTGGTATCGAGACGGCCTATGTGCCAACCGAGGCTGGCGGTGGTGACTATCTCGTCCGGGTCGAACCCGACCTGGTGACCGGGCGGAGCCCCTACACCTTCACCAGCGATGTGCCGGCCGACAGCCGGGACGTTCGGCGGGTCTGCATTTATGTGGCCGACCGCTGGCCGGCGACGGTGGAACGGAGCGTGATCGAAGCCGCCGCCCGGCCGCGAGCGGCTGCCGCTGAGACAGCAGCGGCCACAACTGGTGGTGCGGCCGCCACTGAGGCCACCGAGCAACGCCCGTGGTCGCTGTTGATCGGCACCCTCGTCGCGCTCTTCATCTCGCTCGGCGGCAACGCCTATCTCGGCATGCTGCTTGGCACGATGCGAACCCGCTACCTCAGCCTCGTCCGCGAACGGCTGCCGGGCCTGTCGTGATCCCTCTTGTCAGCCACCGCACCTCGCTTGGCAGCTGCTCGCCCGGCCTTGACCAGGGGAGGATGAGGGAGGATAGGACGGTCAACAGCACTTCAACCGCACTTTCGCAAGCCTCTCGCCCGTCGGCAGCAGCCGAGCAGTTGGCTTCGGCTCACTTTTGAGGGCAAGTTGTCGACTCGTATCACTCGTGAACGGCAGAAAAAGCTGAGAAAGAGCGGGCCCTTGCGGACAATTCTGCCAT
>CALAZQ010000170.1 GCA_937926325.1 uncultured Planctomycetaceae bacterium
TTAGAGCGCCACCCTGATAAGGTGGAGGTCCCAAGTTCGAGTCTTGGCGCGCGCACTGAAAACGCCCGGACGGCTCGCGGTGTGCCGCGGCATGGCGGCCTTCATCGGACAAGGCAGCAGGCAGCCGGGAATGAAACCCGGGGACGTAGCTCAATTGGGAGAGCACCGCCTTTGCAAGGCGGGGGTTGAGGGTTCGATCCCCTTCGTCTCCATTCGTCGCTGTCACCCCAATGACCATTCCCGCTGCCGGCCAGCCAATCGTCCAGAAGGCCGATTTCGTTACCCTGCTACAGCCTCGAGCGGCCCTTGAGGCTCTGCTGCGGGCGGCTCCCGCCGCTCCCGCGGAACAACTTGTCATCCTCGGCATCGACGTTGTCGGGCTCAAACAGGTCAACGAAACCGACGGGTTTCTCGCCGGCGACCGCCTGCTGGCTGAGGCCGCCGCCGCCCTCACGGCGGCAACGCCGACGGCAGCCCTGCGGGCTCGGCTGGGCGGCGATGAACTGGTGGCCGTCTTCACCGGGGCGACGGCGGCGGCTGCAGCTGCAGCCGCCAGCAACACCTTGCGGGCACATGCCCATCCTACGCTGCGGTGCGGCTCGGTCATCCGGCAGCCTGATGAGCCCCCGCCGCAGTTGCTAGAACGGCTCTATGCAGCCATCCGCTCCGGCTGAATAATGCTGTCGCTCGCCTGCCGGCAGTTCGTTCCCGGCATTTGGCCCCCCGGCCGCCCCACCTTGGATCCCTTCATGGCCACCGCCCCCGAATCGGCTGTCACCACCGCGGTGACCCGGCGGAGTGACATCCGCAATGTCGCCATCATCGCTCATGTCGACCATGGCAAGACGACCCTGGTGGACTGCCTGCTGCGGCAGAGCGGGCAGTTCCGTTCCAGCCAGCTCGACCGGGAACGTATCCTCGACTCGGGCGATCTCGAGCGGGAACGCGGCATCACGATTCTGGCCAAGAACATCGCGGTCGAGTGGCAGGGGGTGAAGATCAACCTGATCGACACGCCAGGGCATGCCGACTTCGGCGGTGAGGTCGAGCGGGTGCTGCGAATGGCCGACGGTGCCCTGGTGCTGGTCGATGCCGCCGAGGGGCCGATGCCCCAGACGCGGTTCGTCCTGGGCAAGGCTCTGGAGGCCCGGCTGCGGCCCCTCGTGGTTGTCAACAAGATCGACCGGCCCGACGCCCGGCCGAACGAGGTGCTCGATGAAATCCTCGAGCTCTTCCTTGAACTCGGTGCCGACGACGATCTGGCCGACTTTCCCTACCTGTTCGCCTCGAGTCGAGATGGCTATGCCTCTGACGACCCGGCCGTTCGCGAGGGCACGATGCAGCCACTGCTCGACCTCGTGCTGGAGAAGATTCCCGGCCCCGCCATCGACCAGTCCGCTCCGCTGCGGATGCTGGTCACGACCCTCGACTGGTCCGACTATGTCGGCCGAATCGCCATCGGCCGGGTCGAATCGGGCCGACTCACCCGGGGCGGGCCGGTCCTCCGCTCGACCATGGCCGGCGAACTGGTGCCGGCGAAGGCGACCGGCCTGCAGGTCTTCGACAAACTCGGCCGGGTGGACGCCGAGGAGGCGACCGCCGGCGACATCGCCGCGGTCAGCGGCATCGAGCCGGTTGAAATCGGCGACACCCTCTGCGACCCCGGCGACCCGCGGCCGCTGCCGCGGCTGGCGGTCGATGAGCCGACGTTGAGCATGGTCTTCGGCATCAACACGTCGCCTCTGGCCGGCCGGTCGGGAACATTTCTGACGACCCGGCACCTGCGGGACCGGCTGCTCAAAGAACTGGAACGCAACGTCGCCCTCCGGGTCGAGCCGATTCCGGGCACCGAGCAGTTCGCCGTCGCGGGCCGTGGCCTGCTCCATCTTTCGGTCTTGATCGAGACGATGCGGCGGGAGGGCTTCGAGCTGTCGGTCGGCAAGCCCCGGGTGATTCTTCGCAAGGAGGAAGGCCAGACGGTCGAACCCTTTGAGACGCTGGTGGTCGAGGTGCCCCAGGACAAGTTCGGCCCGGTGATGGAACTGGTCGGCAGCCGCCGCGGCCAGCTCGAGCACATGGGGTCGCGGGGTGAGTTTGCCCACGCCGTCTTCTCCATTCCCGCTCGCGGCCTGATCGGCCTGCGAACCCGGGTGCTCAATGCCACTCAGGGCACGGCGATCATGCACCACCGGTTTGAGTCATGGCAGCCGGCCGAAGGTGACGTCGGTGGTCGGGCCAACGGGGTGCTGGTCTCGATGGTGCCGGGCAAGGCGGTCGGCTTCGCTCTCGACAGCCTCCAGCAGCGGTCGGAACTGTTCGTTGCTCCCGGTGACGAGGTCTATGAAGGGATGATCGTCGGCGAGAACGCCCGCAGCGACGACATGACGGTCAACCCGACCAAGGAAAAAAAGCTGACGAACATCCGGGCCGCCGGCAGTGACCGCAACATCCTGCTGAAGCCACCCCGGCGGATGTCGCTGGAAGAGGCACTGGAATACATCGAGGACGACGAACTGGTCGAAGTGACGCCGGCGGTGATCCGGCTTCGCAAGCTGCTGCTGACCGAGAACGAACGCAAGAAGCAGTCCCG
>CALAZQ010000171.1 GCA_937926325.1 uncultured Planctomycetaceae bacterium
ATGGCTCGCGGCCTTCCTGGGAGGAGGCGGTCACGTCGAGCAGACGATGCCGGAGGACACCGCCCAGCTCGGCCTGCAGACGCGGTTCGACTCGCTGCCGCTCAACAGTGGCGAGCGGGGCGATCCCTCCGGGCACGGGCCGGGCCTATCGATGGCCTGGGATGCCCGGGGCAAGCCGGTCGGGGGCGTCAACGGGCCGGTCGCCGCCTTTCACCGCCTGTTCTCGGACGACAAGACGCCAGCCGCCCAGCAACGGGCAAGACTGGCTGAAAAGCAGAGCGTGCTCGATGCCGTCCTCGACAACGCCCGGTCACTCGAGCGGGGGCTGAGCACGGCCGACCGCCAGAAACTCGACGAATACTTTTCCGGCATCCGCAGCATCGAAACCCGGCTGGCCAAGGAAGAGCAGTGGATCGGCGTGCCACGGCCGGAGGCCCCCCTGGTCGAACCGAAACCGGGCCTTGCCGGCCGGGATGAGATCGACCTGATCTACGACATCATCATCGCCGCCCTCCAGACCGACAGCACCCGGGTGGTCACCTTCCGGCAGCCGGTCGCCTCGCTGCTCAAGAGCCTGGCCATCAAGGTCGCCCCCCATGACATGAGCCACTATCACGGCACCCGGGCTGAAAAGCTGACCGCGTCGCAGCAGCGGGATGCCACCCAGAGTGAGCTGCTCGCCGGCCTGCTCGACCGGCTGAAGGCGACGGCCGAGCCGGGCGGCACCAGCCTGTTCGACCACACCACCGTGGTCTACGGCAGTAACATCCGCACGGGCCACGAGCTGACCAACTGCCCCACGCTGATCGCCGGCCGCGGCGCCGGCATCAAGCTGGGCCACAACCTGGTGGTGCCGTCGCAGACCCCGCTGTGCAACGCCTGGCTGACGCTGCTACAGGGCTCGGGCGTCACGGTCGATCGCCACGGCGACAGCACCGGTGTCATTGAAGAGCTAATCGCCTGAACGCTCCTCGCCAAATCGCCAGCTCGCAGACTGATCGCCTGCGGTTTTTTCACCGTTAGATTTCCCGGCGGGGTGGGGATATGCATAAAGGGATTCATTTTTCTGGCCGTTCGGCCGTCACGAAGGAGGGGCTCATGCAGACCCGGGAACCTGTTCGGGGGTTTACCCTGATCGAACTACTGGTGGTGATTGCCATCATCGGCGTCCTCGTCGCCATGCTGCTGCCGGCAGTTCAGCAGGCCCGCGAGGCGGCCCGGCGAAGCAGCTGCGGGAATAATCTCAAGCAGCTGGGCCTCTCGCTGCATAGTTACGAGTCGGCGAACAAGTCACTTCCCTACCTGTGGGGCGGAGCACCCGCGTCCGGCACAACGACCAGACC